>SMXJ01000073.1 GCA_004356305.1 Bacteroidota bacterium
CATTTTATGCTTAAGGAGATCTATGAGCAACCAACCGTGATCAGGGACACTTACCGGGGCCGATTATTGGCTGATAAAGGCATTATTAAATTGGGGGGTTTGGAAGACCACATTAAAAAATTTACGAATGCAGAAAGGATCATCATTGTAGCCTGTGGAACTTCATGGCATGCCGGGTTGGTAGCCGAATATATTTTTGAAGACCTTGCTCGCATACCTGTTGAAGTTGAATATGCCAGTGAATTCAGGTATAGGAATCCAATTATCACACAAAAGGATGTGGTTATCGCCATTTCACAGAGTGGTGAGACGGCCGATACCCTTGCTGCCATTAAATTGGCTAAGGAACATGGGGCCTTCGTTTATGGCGTTTGTAATGTTGTGGGATCCACTATTTCTCGGGAAACCCACAGCGGTACCTATACGCATGCCGGCCCTGAAATAGGGGTGGCATCTACGAAATCCTTTACAACCCAGATCACGGTCTTAACTATGATGGCTTTGAAAATTGCAAATGTCAAAGGGACCATTTCTCAGCGTGATTATATGAAGTACTTACGTGAGCTGGAAATGATACCAACATTAGTATCTGAAGCCCTAAAAGGGGAAGCTAAAATAAAGGAAATCGCCGAAGTTTTTAAAAGTGCCGGTAACTTTCTGTACCTCGGAAGGGGATACAATTTTCCAGTTGCGCTCGAAGGCGCTTTAAAACTTAAAGAGATCTCATACATACATGCCGAAGGATATCCGGCAGCCGAAATGAAACATGGCCCCATCGCTTTGATCGATGAGCAAATGCCTGTTGTGGTAATCGCGGTGAATAGCAATCACTACGAAAAAGTGGTTAGCAATATCGAAGAGATCAAAGCCCGAAAAGGTATAATTATTGCGGTAGTTACCGAAGGGGATACCCGGGTAAAGGAATTGGCAGATTATATCATAGAAGTCCCCAGGACTCCTGAAAGTTTGAGTCCGTTAGTAACTACGATTCCCCTTCAGTTACTCTCCTATCACATAGCTGTCATGCTAGAGAAAAATGTCGACCAACCCCGTAATTTAGCCAAGTCGGTTACAGTTGAATAGATGGGTGCCATTCGAAAGAATTGAACAGGATTACCCTCTTTAAAATAGTCTCAAAATTTTACTAAAATCCATTGCATAATTGTGATAGAAAAAACTATCTTTGCCCCGATTTTGGAGGTAGATTTTTAAGCTTCTGGAAGCACTAAAAAATAAACACTTATATCAATGTCAAAAGTAATAGGAAAAGTTGCACAGATTATCGGCCCGGTAGTAGATGTTTCGTTTGCCAATGGGGCTGAACTTCCAAAAATTTACGATTCACTTGAAGTGGATAATAATGGTTCCTTGTTGATACTCGAAGTTCAGTCACATATCGGTGAAAGCACCGTACGAACTATCTCAATGGACTCAACAGATGGATTGAGCCGTGGTGTTGATGCCGTTGCTACAGGGGCGCCTATTCAAATGCCGATTGGTGAAAATATATACGGACGTCTTTTTAATGTGATCGGAGATGCCATTGATGGTATTGGGAACCTTCCGAAAGATGGAGACAATGGTTTGCCAATTCACCGGGCGCCGCCTAAGTTTGAAGATCTGTCAACTTCCACAGAGGTCTTATTTACAGGGATCAAGGTAATTGACCTCATCGAGCCTTATGCAAAAGGAGGAAAGATTGGATTATTCGGTGGAGCCGGGGTAGGTAAAACTGTATTGTTGATGGAGTTGATCAATAATATTGCCAAGGGACATGGTGGATTATCCGTGTTCGCCGGAGTAGGAGAACGAACTCGTGAAGGAAATGACCTTTTACGCGAGATGCTGGAGTCCGGTATTGTGAAATATGGAGACGCCTTTATGAAATCTATGGAAGATGGTGGATGGGATCTCAGTAAGGTCGATAAGGCTGCGTTGAAAGAATCGAAGGCTACCTTCGTATTTGGACAGATGAACGAACCTCCCGGAGCACGTGCCCGTGTTGCCTTATCTGGTTTGACGATTGCTGAATATTTCAGGGACGGAGCCGGCGATGATCAGGGAAAAGATATACTTTTCTTTGTAGATAATATTTTCCGTTTTACACAAGCAGGTTCTGAAGTATCGGCTCTTTTAGGGCGTATGCCATCTGCGGTGGGATACCAACCTACACTTGCAACGGAAATGGGAGCATTGCAGGAAAGAATTACTTCTACCAAAAAAGGATCTATTACATCTGTTCAAGCGGTTTACGTACCTGCAGATGATTTAACTGACCCCGCACCTGCAACTACATTTGCTCACTTGGATGCAACAACAGTATTATCTCGTAAAATTACCGAATTAGGCATTTATCCTGCTGTGGATCCGTTGGATTCTACCTCTCGAATACTAACTGCTGAAATTTTAGGTGAAGAGCACTACAACTGTGCACAACGTGTAAAAGAGTTGCTACAGCATTATAAGGAATTGCAAGATATCATCGCCATCCTTGGGATGGAGGAATTAAGTGAAGAAGATAAACTGGCTGTAGGACGTGCACGTCGGGTACAACGTTTTTTATCTCAACCATTCCATGTAGCAGAACAATTTACAGGGATTCCGGGATGTCTGGTGGATATTAAAGAAACGATCAAAGGATTTACAATGATCATGGATGGTGAGTTAGATCACCTACCTGAAGCGGCCTTTAACCTAAAAGGAACCATCGAAGAAGCGATAGAAGCCGGTGAGAAAATGTTAGCCGAAGTATAATTTGGTAAATTGTTTTTAGTTGATTGTCATGCCAATGCGTAATTTACAAACAACTAACAACTAACAACAATAATATATGTATTTAGAAATAGTGACTCCAGAAGCATCCTTGGTAAGTGGCGAAGTAACTTCGGTCATAGTACCTGGGGTGGATGGACCATTCCAAATGTTGAACAATCACGCGCCCATTGTTTCATTATTGGGTGCGGGTAAAGTAAAATTTGTTGGAAGCCCAACTATTGCAGAAGGATTTGAAAGTAAATTTAGCAAGGACGATGGTAAATGGGTACTGGAAATAAACAGTGGTACCGTTCAAATGAACGATAACAAAATAATTGTTTTAGCAGACTGATTCAGCAAATAAAAATTAATAAAAGTTAGAAAACCTTCCAATTCGGAAGGCTTTTTTTTATCCATATCTATTTGTGATTAAGTAATTTGCTAACTTAGCTAGCTTAACTTCGTAACATTTTTTATGATATGCAAATATCACAGGACCAATCGATTTTATATAAAGAACCCGGTAAGTTTGAAGAAACACGATTTGAAAAAATTCACAATGTCATATTCAATTCTTCTGTTGAAGCATCGGTTTTAGTCGCTAAAGAAATAGCCGATCTAATTAAAGAAAAACAAAGACTAGGGAAATCTTTTGTATTAGGATTAGCCACGGGATCATCCCCTATTAGGGTATATGAAGAACTTGTAAGGATGCATCGGGAGGAAGGCCTGAGTTTCAAAAATGTAATCACGTTTAATCTCGATGAATATTTGGGTATGGATTCCCATAATATCCAAAGTTATAATTACTTCATGCATGAGCATCTTTTTAATCATGTAGATATTCCGCCGGAAAACGTAAATGTTCCTGATGGAATGATCGACGTTGAAGAATTACGAAATTACTGTTTGGATTATGAGGAGAAAATAAAAAAAGCCGGCGGTTTAGACTTTCAATTGCTGGGAATTGGAAGGACAGGCCATATTGGATTTAACGAACCTGGATCACATGTAAATTCGGCTACGCGCATAATAACACTCAACAATTTGACACGTGTGGATGCAGCCCTGGCCTTTTTGGGAATGGATAATGTGCCGAGAAAAGCCATTACCATGGGGATTGGTACGACCAAAAGTGCTAAAAGAATTGTACTGTTGGCATGGGGGATCAACAAATCGAGTATAATAAAGCAAACGATCGAAGGAAACGTAACGTCAAATGTTCCTGCTACCTACCTTCAGGATCATCACAATACAACTTTTGTGTTAGACTATGCGGCGTCTTCAGAGCTTACACGTATAAAAACCCCTTGGTTGGTCACTACTTGCATCTGGAAAGCGACACTGCGATTGAAAGCGGTAGTATGGCTTAGCGAATTATTGGAAAAATCGATCTTAAAATTAACAGATAAGGATTATACAGATAATGGAATGTCCGGTCTATTGGCTGAAGCAGGAACGGCATATGATCTGAATATTGAAATGTTCAATAAGTTGCAACATACTATTTCTGGATGGCCGGGAGGGAAGCCAAATGCCGATGATTCAAATCGCCCGGAAAGAGCGGAACCTTCGAAGAAGAGAGTGATCATTTTCAGTCCACACCCGGATGATGATGTGATTTCCATGGGCGGAACGTTAGATAGACTTGTAGAGCAAGGCCATGATGTTCACGTTGCATACCAAACTTCCGGAAATATTTCTGTGTCTGATGATGAGGCGTGGAAATTCGCAAAAATTGCTTTGGCATTGACTCCAAATTCTAAAAGAATGGAGAAAATCGTAGCGTTTCTCTCTGTTAAAAAAGAAGATGAGGTTGATCCTTTGGACGTGCAAAAATTAAAAGCATTAATAAGAAAGAACGAATCCATACTCGCAACGAATTATTTAGGATTGCAAGAGGAAAATCTGCATTTCCTGAATATGCCTTTTTATGAAACCGGCACAATCAAGAAGAATAAGTTATCACAAAAGGATACCGATCTGTTGTATGACCTGATCGAGGAAATAAAGCCTCATCAGATATATGCGGTAGGAGACCTGTCAGATCCTCATGGCACACATAAAATTTGCTTGGATGCGTTGATCAATGTATTGGACAAATTGAAATCCAAACCGTATATGAAAGATTGTTGGGTTTGGCTGTATCGCGGTGCCTGGCAAGAATGGGAAGCGTACGAGATCGAAATGGCTGTTCCTTTGAGTCCGGATCAGGTACTCAAGAAGAGACACGCTATTTTTTATCATCAGTCCCAAAAGGATGGCGTGATGTATCAGGGTGATGACTCCAGGGAGTTTTGGGTTCGTGTGGAAGATAGAAATAGATCGACGGCCGTAAAGTATAACAATTTAGGCCTGGCGGACTACGCTGCTATTGAAGCGTTCAAACGATATTTTTATTAGGGAGATCAGGACAATGAGATCAATGCCCAATCCTGACCCCCGGAATGATAGCTCGACAGTAATTTGAATCCTACCGCATAATGAGCCTGTAGTGAACGACCGTTTTTTATATCTACTTCGGTTATGATAGTATTGAATTGTGGCTGAATTTCCTTTAGCATGGTCTCGTATAGTTTTCTAAAAACCCCTCGCTTTCGATATTCTTTATCAATACATATTTGCCCCATAACCATAAAATTTTCCCCAGCAGTAACAACCTTCTTAATTTCAGCGAACATAGGTTGTAGTACTTCGATCTCATCACCGAATTTAGGGTGCATACAAAGCGAATAACCAACTACCTGGCCCTTAAAAATCGCAATTATGTGCGCGCAAACATCGTTCATTCGTTTCAGCAGATCGAAGGTATGATGTACGGTAACAAATCCTTCGAGTATTTGTTCTTCTTCGGAAATAGCCCCGGGTAGATTTTCTAGCTGAAGGGCAAGTATCTGGTTGAGTTCCTCGATCGTCGATGCCGATTTATAGTGTATCATAGGTGTAGTGTAATCTAAAGATACTTAATTTTGAAATGTGGGTTGTGCGACCTATACTTCAGAAATAACAAAATGGCTCTGGTCGAAACCTACAATTTAGCACAACGAAGAAGCTAAAACCAAGGCTTTACTGAACTAATTTTCTTTTTGCTTTTTCTTCGGAATCCAACGCATATACAATTTTTAACCGGGAAACAGCGTTTTAGGAATCTGCCAAATACTACATAAATCTATAAACCTGATATTATGAAAAAAGTGTTCTTTTTGGCTTTGGCCTGCTCCATTATTATGAGTTGTTCCAAGAATGACGATTCCTCAAACAAAAATTGTTCAAAACCTGAAAATATCTCAATTGACCAGGTAAATAGCACTTCGGTTTTCTTTAGTTGGGAAACGGGTGGTGAATCGGCTTTTGAAATTGAATACGGAGAGCGAGGTTTTGCCTTAGGTACCGGTTCTTTAGTGCAAACTTCTCAAACCGAATATTTGATCGATGAATTAAATTCTTCCACTAATTACGAGATATTTTTACGTTCCAATTGCGGAAGTGATGGCTTTAGCGATTATATTTCGGCTTTATTTTTAACCCTGGAAAACGTGGAGTTGTGTAATACACCAACAAATTTAGCCTTGGTTTCGGTAAGTTCCACAACGATCGAGTTAACCTGGGATGAAAATAATGAAACAGCATGGGAAATTGAATATGGTCCATCTGGATTTCCACTAGGAACCGGAACAAGCATTCAAACTTCGCAAAGCAATTTTGAAATAGGAAATTTAACCGCATCCACGACCTACGAAATCTACGTCCGAGCGAATTGTGGTGTAGACGGATTTAGTGATTTTTCCGATCAACTTGTTGTAACTACAGACGGAGAGTAAGTAGTGATTATAAATAAAAGGCCGGTTATTGGATTGACCCTTCTGCTTTGACAATAGTTTTATCAAAGTTTTGTAATTTCGTATGACGATTTTGTTTTATGTATTTACAAGTAATAGATAGAGTTACGACAATTACTAAGGAAGATTTCCGAAATAATTATTTTAAACCGCAAAAACCGGTTATTATTGAACGGTTTGTGAATGATTGGCCTGCCATGAGTAAATGGAATCTTGAATATATGTCGGAGCTTGCCGGTGATATAACAGTGCCTTTATACGACGATCGTCCTGTGCGCCACGAAGAAGGGTTTAATCAACCCCATGCCAAAATGAAGATGAGCGACTATATAGATTTACTGAAGAAAGAACCCACGCGTTACAGAATCTTTTTATGGAATATTTTAAAAGAAGTTCCAGAACTGCAAAAGGATTTTTCATATCCTGATTTTGGTCTAAAGTTAATGAAGGGATTGCCAATGATGTTCTTTGGAGGGCAAGACAGCTACACTTTTATGCATTATGACATCGACCTGGCAAATATTTTTCATTTCCATTTTCATGGAAAGAAACAAGCCATTCTTTTCGATCAAAACCAGACAGATTATTTGTATAAAATTCCTCATTCATTGATCGTGCGTGAAGATATAGACTTCGCCAATCCGGATTTTGACAAATGGCCGGCTTTAAAAAAAGCCAAAGGTTTTGTTGGCAATCTCGAGCATGGAAATGTCCTGTACATACCGGAAGGCTATTGGCATCTTATGCGTTATCTAACCCCGGGTTTTTCTATGAGTTTACGTGCCATTGCCCGTAATCCAAAAAATTTAGGGAAGGCGATATATAACATTTTTGTGATGCGACATTTCGATAACTTAATGCGTAGGATGAAAGGGCAGTCCTGGATCGATGCTAAAAACGAAAAAGCAGTGATGAATACGCACCGTAAGTTAGGCCTGATATAATTTAAAATTTGAAGAGCATGATGTTATAAAAATACTAGGAGATTAGTTCTCTTACCTTCTCCCAAACCAAATCAGATTCCCAGCCTCGATACAATAGATAATCGGCTAGTTTTCGTCTTTTTTTTTGAAGGTTATTTTCTGAAGTCAATTGCCGGAATCGTTTTTCAACCAACTCCTCAAAAGTGGTTATATAATCATTATCCGGAATTTCTTTCATCGCCAGATCGATATTGTACTTTGAAATGTCCCGCAACCTTAGCTCACGAATGATCCGTATCTTACCCCACTTCTTCGTTCTAAACTTACCTCGGGCGAAGGCTTGTGCAAACCGGGTTTCGTTGAGGTAATCGTGTTGTAACAAATGGTGTATAATTAGATCGATGGCATCCCGGATCATATGCATTTCCTTCAGCTTTTGATGTACTTCTTTGTGACATCGCTCCTGGTATGCACAGTAGTTTTCCAGGCGGGATTTCGCCTCTTTTACCGAGTATGTTTTGGCAGTTTTCAGAATTGAAAATTAAGGAATTCTTTTAAGAATTACCCATAAAAAAACCCCTCCAAAATGGAAGGGGTTTTTCAGGTTATTTGATCTTGTTACCATCTTTGTCATAAAAATGATATTCAAGGTATGTGTAAGCATCTCTAGGTTGAATAGTCACCCATTTTTTGTGCTCCATAAACCATTTGGTTCGCACAGATGGAAATCCTTTTGTTAAAAAGGCTGCTATAAAAGGATGTGTGTTTAAAGTTATCTTTTTATAGTCTTTTTGAAAGAGTATTTTCATCTCTTCCGTGATCTTTTGCACAACTAGAATAGGAGCTTCAATCTCCCCACTTCCACCCATATTTGGGTTCTCTTCGCGGGTTTCAATATTCACTTCCGGTCTTACTCGTTGGCGTGTAATTTGAATTAAGCCAAATTTACTTGGCGGGAGAATTTTGTGTTTGGCTTTGTCGTCTTTCATTTCTTCCCGTAGGTGATTGAATAATTTTTTTCGATGTTCGGCTTTGCCCATATCGATAAAGTCAACCACAATGATGCCTCCCATGTCTCGAAGTCTTAGCTGTCTTGCTACCTCGGTAGCGGCTATAATGTTGACCTCGAATGCTGTGTCTTCCTGGGTTTTGGATTTATTACTTCGGTTACCACTATTCACGTCAATTACGTGAAGGGCTTCCGTATGTTCAATTACCAAATAAGCACCTTTTGCTCCGGAAACGGTTTTACCAAACGAAGTTTTAATTTGCCTTTCAATTCCAAATTTTTCAAAAATAGGAACCGAGGATTTATAAAACTTAACAATATTCTCCTGTTTGGGTGCAATCTCTCGCACGTAATCTTTTATTTGTAAATAAAGGTTTTCGTCATCTATTTGAATAGCAGAGAACGAATCGTTAAAAATGTCTCTAATAATAGAAGCTCCTCTATTTAACTCTCCTAGCACCTTGCTGGGGTGGTGCGCTCCCCGTAGCTTTTTACACATCGCTATCCAGCGATCCTTGAGATTTTGTAAATCTCTATCCAGTTCTGCTACTTTTTTACCTTCTGCTACAGTTCGTATAATTACTCCAAATCCTTTTGGTTTAATGCTCATTATCAAGCGTTTTAACCTCTCTTTTTCTACGCGGGATTCTATTTTTTGTGAAATAGAAACTCGATCAGAAAATGGTACAAGGACAATATATCGTCCGGCAATTGAAAGCTCCGAACTAATACGTGGTCCTTTTGTGGATATGGGTTCTTTTACGATTTGTACCAAAATAGATTGATTGTTTTTGAGAGCATCATTGATACTTCCATGTTTATCAATCTCCTTTTCAAATGGGAAATTTTTTAAAGAGAAATCTCTTAATTTACCTGTGCTTACACGTTTTACGAATTTCATCAACGAAAGTACTTTGGGGCCTAGATCATGATAATGCAAAAATGCATCTTTCTCATACCCTACATTTACAAATGCAGCGTTGAGACCAGGAACTGTTTTCCGTATTTTGGCGATAAACACATCACCTACCGAAAACTTATTGCCTTCTTCTTCCTTGTGTAATTCGATTAGTTTTCCATCTTTTAAAAGGGCAAAATCTACTTCTTGTGAACTGGATCTGATAATTAATTCGTAGTTCACGTTTCATGATTTATATCCGTTCCGAAAATTTAGGAACAGATGGATTAAACAATATTTTTCACAGGGTCTTTTCCGCCCTATGGCGGATAGATAAAACCTGTAGAAATCACAGTGCTACTTCACACTATAATCTCGTTGTCAAAGAACTATTTTTAAAACTTTTAAAAGAAAAAAGTAGTTACAAAAACTACTTCTTCTTGTGGCGATTAGCGCGACGTCTTTTCTTGCGCTTATGCGTTGCAACCTTATGTCTTTTCCTTTTTTTACCGCTTGGCATACTTACTAACGTTTTTTTAAAAAGTCCCAATCCAAAAAATGGGATTAGTTGTTATTATTTTACTTCGACATTCGTTTTAACGCTTTCTACAAAAACTTTTGCGGGTTTAAATGCCGGTATGTTGTGCGCCGGTATTTTGATGGTCGTGTTTTTTGAAATGTTTCTTCCGGTTTTTTCAGCTCTTTTCTTAATTATGAAGCTTCCAAAACCTCTAAGATATACATTATCTCCACTTTCAAGTGAGATTTTTACTTCGCTCATAAAGGATTCAACGGTAGCTTGTACGTCACCTTTTTCCATTCCTAGTTTTTCTGAAATTTTCGCTACAATATCTGCTTTTGTCATTTAAATGGGGTTTTAATAATTAATAAATATGTTCGATCAAATATTAGGTTTGCTTTTTTCAAGAGGGCAAATATAAGGATTTTAATATAATAATATCATATCGTAATCCATTAAAATATAATTAGATAACTGTTACATTAGCCAAATGCCAAAAAATACGACATATTTTTCTAAAAACCTCATAATGTGGTATTTACAAAACGGAAGAATGCTGCCCTGGCGTGAAACCAAAGATCCGTATCGTATTTGGATCTCCGAAGTTATATTACAGCAAACTCGTGTTACACAGGGATTGCCCTATTATAGAAAATTTATCGATGCCTTTCCGAACGTTCACGATCTGGCAAATGCTCCGGAGGAAAAAGTACTCAAATTGTGGCAGGGTCTGGGGTACTATTCCAGAGCGAGAAACCTTCACTTTACAGCCAAATATATTTCATCTTCACTGAAGGGGATCTTCCCCGATAATTATAAAGACCTCCTGAAGCTAAAAGGCATAGGCGATTATACGGCCAGCGCCATTGCTTCCATATGTTTTAACGAACCGGCGGCCGTTGTAGACGGTAATGTATATCGGGTACTTTCGCGGGTTTTTAATATCGAAATACCTATAAACAGTACTCAGGGGATCAAGGAGTTTAAACGGATGGCACAACTCCTTATCGATCCCGTCCAACCCGGAACATTTAATCAGGCAATTATGGAATTTGGCGCCCGCTTTTGTGTGCCACAGAAACCGGATTGTGATAGCTGTCTCTTCTCTGCAACTTGCCTGGCCCTGGAAAGGAATAAAGTTATGCAGCTGCCTGTAAAACTCAATAAAACCAAGATCAAAAAGCATTACTATAATTATATAGTGCCAGTTTCATTAGACCATAAAACATTATTGACACAACGAACCGGAAAAGGGATATGGCAAAATTTGTATCAATTCCCTTTAGTGGAAAGCCCTTCGGAAGTCGATGTGACCAGGCTAAAGGATATTTCAGCATATAAAGATATTTCAGAGAAACTAAAAATAAAATCCCTCGTACCTCATATGGCGACCTCAGTTGTCCACAAATTATCACACAAGCATTTGTATACCCGATTTTGGATCGCGGAGGTTTCAGAATTAAAAGAAAATGGAATTTCTTTCAGTGAAACACAATCGTTCCCTGTACCAATTCTTATAGGAAACTTCATTTCAGAATTTTCACTGTTCAAAGATTGAAAAATTACTTATATTTAATTTACAAATCCTACCTTTGCAGGTGAGTTTAAATTAAAGGAAATTTATGAGCGGGACATTGAATAAGGTGATGCTTATCGGGCACACAGGCGACGTGGTTAAAATGAATTATTTTGAAGGTGGTGGATGCATTGGCAGATTTTCTCTGGCGACCAATGAAACCTATACCAACCGAACCACAGGAGAAAAGGTGTCGAATACCGAGTGGCACAATATTGTTGTAAGAAATAAGGGAGCTGAAATTTGTGAAAAATATTTGAAAAAAGGCGATAAAGTTTATATAGAAGGGCGTATAAAAACCCGAAAATGGCAAGATGACCAGGGAAACGATCGCTATAGTACAGAAATTCAGTGCACGGATTTCACTTTTTTAACACCAAAATCCGACAGCGGTGCGCCTACACAAGGCCAAGAAAATACAACAGGGCAG
>SMXJ01000003.1 GCA_004356305.1 Bacteroidota bacterium
AAGATGCCAATGGCTGTATAGGCAAATGCCAAAAAGAACAATCCTATATACGATCCTGTGGTGCTACCCACATCCCAATTAGCAGGGGGATTCCCGAGGTCTGAAATAGTAAAAATATACAATAAGGTAGGCAAAAGAGCGATGGTTATAAGCAATACGGCCCCAAAGTACTTGCCAAGAATGATGTTTCGAATGGAAATAGGTTTGGTCAATAATAATTCCAAAGTCCCCATCTTTTTTTCTTCACTAAAGGACCGCATAGTAACAGCCGGAATAAGAAAAAGTAAGATCCATGGCGCTAGTTCAAAAAATGCGGAGAGATCTGCGAATCCCATATCAAAAACGTTGTATTCACCGCTAAAGACCCAAAGAAACAATCCGTTGATCACCAGAAAAACTGCGATCACCAAATATCCAATGGGACTGGCGAAGAAGGAGTTTATTTCTTTTTTAATTATGGCTAACATTAAATATTTTAGTCTAATTGGTGAATTGTATCTACGCTCCGGACCTGCGCTTTAGAACGGAACATAGGCTTGGTTGTTGCACATATTTCCTTAAAAATCCGACTGTTTCGGTAATTTTACAGATCGATCTCATCCTCCCATTTGCTATAGGCAAAAAAGATGGTTCCGTCATTTTTATCCCGGTATAACTCTAAAAATAAACAACCTGTAAAATTGCGAATCTTCTCTTTTAAAGTTTCAAAATTATCTAAAAATAAGCTGATATTCTCTTCAGCAAATTCCATTTTTACAATTCTTGTGAACACTTTTTTTTGGTTGTTAGTTAATGGTTGTTGGTTGATAGTGGGTGTATTATTTTAATTTTGCCTACTGCCTACTGCCTACTGCCTACTGCCTACTGCCTACTGCCTACTGCCTACTGCCTACTGCCTATTGCTCACTCAAAATTAACCGTCACCGTATCCAAATATTCCAATCCGAATAAGGAAGAAGCGCTTCCTACGGTTTTCGGGTTACTTTTATAGATGGCCAATTCCAAATAATTTGAAGAATTCCACAGCGCCAATTTCTTTCCGTCCTCTTCTCTTCGGTTTGCAGAAATGTCGAAATTAATAGCATCGCTATAATTATTATGCACCGTCGAGAAGTTAGCCGTGCGGGCAGTAATCTTAAAGTCGCGTCCTTTACCAATTTTATCGAAAATATCCTTGGTGATATTGCTCACCACATTTCCGTAGTTGTCTATATAGATCACATTGCCGATCATCTGGTTTCCTTCAGCGTTTATTACTGGTTTTATTCCAGTGAGTTGTTTTATTTCAGTAATCGTTTTTCCGATCACCTCCAATGTACCGCCGCGAGCGAGGTGGCACGCCACTTTGACAAATACATCCAAAACGGGAAAATTGGTTTCTACCCGATCATGGATATTGATTTCAACAATTTTTTCAGGATTGATCTCGGAGGCCAACATCGAAATGATACCGTTGTTGGCACATACAAAGTAATGACCGTCCAACAAAACAGCTATATGTCGATTCTCCGGATTCAATTCACTGTCTATTCCTATGATGTGTATGGTCCCGGGTGGAAAACTTCTGTAAGCATTTTGAATGATATATGCCGCCTCAGTAATATGAAAAGGAGAAATGGAATGAGAGATATCAACAATCTTAATGGTATCCATCTCACTGTATATTGCCCCTTTAACCGCACCTACATAGTGATCTTTCTCTCCGAAATCGGTAGTTAATGTGACAAATGGCATTCGTTAATTGTTGATATTTTGTTTGAACTACTCCTACAAAAATAGGTTACTTTTGTGAGTAGAAAAACTATATTTACATTAGTTTCTTAACAATATAAATAACACCGCTTTTGAACGAACTTATCATTGAACTTGTCGAGATCAGTCCTCGCGAATTTTTCGGACTCCAAAACTCTAATATTGATTTACTTAAAAAATATTTTCCCAAGCTAAAAATCGTTGCAAGAGGAAGCAAGATCAAAGCTTATGGCGATGAAGATATCCTTGAGGAATTCGATAAACGCCTGACAATGTTACTGAGGCATTTTGCCGATTACAATAAATTGGATGAAAACGATATCGATCGCATATTACAAAGTGAAAGTTCCGCAGATTATGAAACGAGTGCGAGCAGCGGGGAGGTGTTAGTGCACGGGGTAAGTGGAAAACTGATCAAGGCTCAAACCGCCAATCAGCGTAAAATGGTTGAATTGACCAAAAAATATGATATGGTTTTTGCGATTGGTCCCGCCGGTACCGGAAAAACTTATACAGCTGTGGCACTGGCGATAAAAGCATTGAAGGAAAAGCAAGTCCGTCGGATCATTTTAACCCGTCCCGCAGTTGAAGCGGGAGAGAATCTTGGGTTTCTTCCCGGCGATCTGAAAGAAAAATTAGACCCTTATATGCAACCGTTGTATGATGCCTTGCGAGACATGATTCCCTTCGAGAAGCTGGAATCCTTCATTGAAAAAGGCGTGATACAAATTGCACCCATGGCGTTTATGCGAGGACGCACATTAGATAATGCTTTTGTTATTCTTGACGAAGCTCAAAATACGACTCACGCCCAAATGAAAATGTTCCTGACCCGTATGGGAAATAATGCAAAGTTTATGATCACAGGGGATCCGAGTCAGATTGATCTGCCACGACGTATGATCTCTGGATTGAAGGAAATAATGATCATTCTGAAAAATGTTGAGGGTGTTGGCATGGTTTATTTGGACGATAAGGATGTGATGCGTCACAAACTTGTGAAAAGAGTGATCGCGGCTTATAAGGATATTGAAACCAGAAACTAGATATTCAGAATTACATTTCTATTCAAAAATGAACAATACCATAACCGATACCAACTTTAACTTTCCGGGTCAAAAAGCGGTATACAAAGGGAAGGTTCGTGAAGTTTATACCCTGGAAAATGATGTACTCGTAATGGTGGCCACGGATCGTTTGAGTGCGTTCGATGTGGTGATGCCAAAGGGAATACCCTATAAAGGCCAGATCCTTAATCAGATCGCTACTAAGATGATGCTGGCCACCGAGGATCTGGTGCCAAATTGGTTAACGGCGACGCCCGATCCAAATGTGGCTGTGGGAGAGGCCTGCGAGCCATTTAAAGTGGAAATGGTAATCCGTGGTTATATGAGCGGTCATGCGGCTCGTGAATACAAAGCCGGTCGGAGATCGATTTGCGGAATACCAATGCCCGACCGAATGAAGGAAAATGATAAATTTCCTGAACCTATCATCACTCCGGCTACCAAGGCTGAAGCAGGCGATCATGACGAAGACATTTCGAGAGGGGATATTCTAAAACGCGGAATCATTTCAGAAGAAGACTATCTGATGTTGGAAGATTACACCCGAAAGTTATTCCAGCGCGGAACTGAAATTGCCGCCAAACGCGGGCTCATATTAGTGGATACCAAATATGAGTTCGGAAAGACCAGGGAAGGAAAAATTGTACTCATCGACGAGATCCATACTCCGGATTCATCTCGTTATTTTTATGCCGAAGGTTATTCAGAAAGACAGGAAAAAGACAAAGCCCAAAAGCAATTGTCCAAGGAATTTGTTCGTCAGTGGCTAATTTCTAACGGCTTTCAGGGTTTGGAAGGGCAGGAGGTGCCATATATGAGCGATGAATATATCGGGATGGTTTCCGAGAGATATATCGAACTCTATGAGAACATATCTGCCGAGAAATTTGTAAAGGCCGATGTTTCTGATATTCAGGAGAGGATCGAAAAGAACGTACTGCAATTTCTTCAGCAGTAAACCGTCCTAACGATCTTTAAAATTGAAATTATACACATAACCCAGACTTAGCTCTGTATAATCTGCCTGGCCGAGATTAGAATTTAAATGAAAGGCGAAGAATACATTATTTTTCGGATCCTTGTTATTTCCTATCAGATAGTACTTGATCCCCATACGAGTGGAGATCAATTTTTTTAATTTATATTTAGTATTATATTCTCCCAATACTGCATTGTCCGGATAGTCCCTGGGAAGATAAGACCAACCCTGATTAATTCTCCAATCTATATTATATCCGGGTTTGTGAAGGTTAAAACCTATCTGTACTTCCATCCCAATATGATTCAGCAATACTTCCCCTGATACCAAAAGGCCAATATTGGAAGCATACCACCACGGATTTTCTTTGTAATGATCAAATTCCTCCCCATCCTGGACCAATCTTTCATTGTCTACTATATAATTATAATAATTCTGATAAAATCTGTAATAAAATCCCACGCCTAGCTTAAAGGTCCTGTTCAATATCTTTCCGTATTCTCCCGAAATAATATAAACGGGCTCTTTCTCATTGAACTCCGGAGGTTTGGAAAGAACATTATTCCCATATCCCCCGCGAAATGATACATAACTGGAGATACTTCGGGTAAAATCTTCTTTTATAAATGCCGCTGCCCTTTTGTTTGTCTCTTCCGAATCTTTCAGATCGGCGGAAAGACTGACCAAAAATGAATTTAATCCTTGATTAGGTAAGCGTGTGTGACCATTGGAATGATGAAAATAACCTACTCCCATTCGCCAATCTACCTTATCACCCGAAATTAGCTGATAATGCATAAACATCCGAACTGACCAGGTGAGATCTGTAGTAATTCCCTGATTATTAGGATTGGTTAAAGAATCGTATTTTTTTGTGAAATAAGAACCCCCCATTCCAACCTGAATTTTCAAGTTCTTCTTTCTAAAAACATTGAATTCAAAAAAGGGCAATATCGTTATAGCACCTCCCAAACTATCCTTATTCCCAAAATCGGCAAACCCAATACTTATACCCGTTCTGGGACCCTTTAGTCGCTGTGCCCATTCCTGGGGATTGAAATCATGTTCCCAGCCTAAATTGAGGATGGCTCTGGTTTGGAGTCCGTGTTCGACAAAGTTCTTGTTGGCATCTGCTGTGATTCCCACCAACACTTCAGGAGTGATAACGAAGTCGGTTTTTTTCTCATGGTCCTTTTCCTGGGAAAAAAGAAAAAATGGCAGTAAAAATATAAAAGCGGTTAGTTGATGTCTCATTTACACTACAAATAAAATCAAATGAATTGAATTTCAAAATTTAAATTACATTAGATATATCAAATCATGAATTTGAAAACACTCGAAAATCTTATTTCTGAATTATCCGACATTGCCTGGGGACTGCCCTTATTGATCATTTTAATCGGAGGTGGCCTGTATCTGTTGGTGCGTATCCGATTTCTACCTTTTTGGTATTTATTCCACGCCATCGCCATTCTAAGAGGCAAGTATGATAATGACAAAGACGAGGGGGAGATAAGCCATTTTCAGGCATTGACCACAGCACTCTCCGCAACCGTAGGGATGGGCAATATCGCCGGTGTGGCTGTCGCTATTGCAATAGGAGGCCCGGGAGCCGTTTTCTGGATGTGGGTGAGTGCCGTTATCGGGATGTCAACAAAATTCTTTACCGCTACTCTGGCTGTCATGTTCCGCGGAAAAGATAGCGAAGGAAAAACTCAGGGGGGCCCTATGTACTTTATCATGGAAGGGTTGGGTAAAAAGTGGAAACCCCTGGCAATTTTCTTTAGTATTTCAGGACTTATAGGAGCCCTGCCCGTATTCAATGTCAACCAACTAACGCAGGCCATAAACGATATCGTATTGAAACCGGCAGGAATATACGACGGATTTATAAGCGACCTAACCATCGGGATCGTCCTGGCTGCCATCACCGCATTTGTGATCTTAGGCGGACTTTCACGTATCAGTAAAATTGCAGAAAAACTGGTACCATCTATGGTGGGTTTGTACTTTATTCTGGTGCTTATTATTTTGGGAATTTATAGTGATGTGGTACCTCATTATTTCAAGTTGATCATCACCGATGCGTTTTCAGCCTCCTTCTTTGAGGGGGATGCTTTTTTGGGTGGCGTTGTAGGTGGACTCATATTATTAGGTATTAAGCGTGGAGCTTTTTCAAATGAAGCAGGGATAGGTACAGCACCGATGGCCCATGGTGCGGCTAAGACAAATGAACCCATTCGTGAGGGGTTGGTGGCAATGTTAGGCCCGGCTATCGATACGTTGGTCGTTTGCACGCTGACCGCACTGGCAATTTTGGTTACCGGGGTCTGGGAATCCAGCGATACCAATGGGGTTTCTCTAACCGCCACCGCCTTTCAAACAGCGTTACCTGTATATGGTAAATATGGATTATTGCTTTGTATTGTAATTTTTAGTATTTCATCACTATTCTCTTATTCTTATTACGGCACCAAATGCATGTCATTTTTATTCGGTGCGAAGAACAAGTTTATTTACAACTATTTCTATATCGGAAGTATTATCATAGGAGCGACAACTACCCTGGAAATGATGCTGGGCCTCATCGATAGTTTCTTTGCTTTCATGGCCATCCCAACCATGACAGCAACCTTGATCCTGGCACCACGAGTGGTTAAAGAAGCCAGGATTTATTTCAGCAAACTAAAGAATGGTAATTTTAATTAGGGCTTTTCAACAGAACATTTAACCAGGCGGTGAATTTTTTAGCTCCACCGGGATTTAAATGACTCTGATTCCAATAGTCTTTTACCTGAAAAAGGACGGTGTCGGTCTCCAGGTCCAATAATTTTACATTTCGGTATTTCTGAAGGACATCAGCAATTACACTGTCCCGGCGCCGTAAAATTCCAGGATTCTTCTTGGCGTGATAGGTTTTGTACATCGGCAGTTTCGTCAAGATCACGACCAGCTCCTTTTCACTTAAATAATCGAGCATTTCATAAAATAACCGGGTGTTGATAGCGAAGATATTGAGATTGGGTTCCGTATTGATCTTAAAACGGGGCATGTTGGCGATTTTCTCCACATCGTGATCTAACATCTTGAATTGTCCCTGGTAGTTTTCAGTATTAAACCCATGATGATTGAACTTTACGACCCTGTTCTTTTTAATATACCACTCATTGATTTTTTCTGAAAAAAAGCGTGGATTTGACAAATAGACAAGCCTGTCCTTAAAGTAGGTGTTGCGCTCATAACAATTAACATCGTAGTACTTCAGGTATAAAGCGTTTTTCCAAAAATCCTTACCGTTATGAGGCAGTTCAAAGTGGCTGTAAGAAACCTCAATGATCACCGTTTTTAGATCGTGTAATTTTGGCTCAAAATCCTTGAGCAGTTTAAAATCGGTGTCGTGATGTTGATCGCCTGATGCTAAATTCAATGTTGGGGAATCCAACCATTCGGGGTTCACGGCACTTTGAATTTGGGAGGAACCTAATATTAAAGTTTCGAACTTATCATTTGTCCTTTTAATATATTCTTGATTCGCTTTAATAGCAGTAGGCAAACTCAATGACAAATATTCCATCGCCATGAAGCCTGCTACCACCGGCAGGAAAAACAAAAGGCAATATGTCAGAAACTTACGTTGCATTTAGAATTGAAAATAGATAAAAGCCTCTTTGGGTTCGGCATAGCGAATGATTAAAAGTATGAGTGTGTAATAAACGATCCAGCGTGCAGGTCGTGGTAATTTCATTTCTAATTTCTGAAGTGGATAATCCCATTTTCGGGCCGCTATTTCGGCGATGAGA
The DNA here is from genome assembly GCA_004356305.1 of Bacteroidota bacterium. Taxonomy (GTDB): domain Bacteria; phylum Bacteroidota; class Bacteroidia; order Flavobacteriales; family Flavobacteriaceae; genus Aureisphaera. Next base: position 7,599 of record SMXJ01000003.1, read on the forward strand.
ATAAACACCAAATAGAATAGTTCGTACCCGATCAATGTGGTGAAAGCACCATCCATTGTAAGACTGAAGATCCGTTTCAGAAATAAAGAAACTTGCTCCATATCATCAGCCCTGAACAATAAAGCCGATAGTACATATATGACAAAAACGTATAGACCGCTGAGTATCCATGGAGCGGATTGCAATTTTCGTTGGAGTGTTTTTTTATTCCTGAAAAGCGGCAATCTCTCGATGATCAGGGCCATACCGTTCAACATTCCGAGGATGATAAACGTCCAATTGGCACCATGCCATAACCCAACCAAAGTGAACGTGAGCAATAAACCGAAGGCCCGTGTGCTGGGCGTGATCCTTTTAGATATTTTCATAAAAGGGATGTACACATAGTCTGTAAACCATCGGGTTAATGTGATATGCCAACGCAACCAAAATTCCGAAATAGTGCGGGCAAAATAGGGGAGGTTGAAGTTTTTATTCAGTTTAAACCCGAACAATTTTGCCGTCCCGATCGCGATATCGGTATAACCTGAAAAGTCACAATATATCTGGAAACAGAACAATACAAGGGCAAAAACTAATGTGATGCTATTATAGCCTTCAGGGTTGTTAAATACCATCGTGACTGCTATCCCGAGTTTTTCGGCTACAATTATCTTTTTAAAGAGCCCCCATAAAATTTGGCGTAATCCTTCCCTGGTAGTTTGCAGATCGAAACTGCGTTTATTTTCAAACTGCGGGAGCAGATGCCTTGCCTTTTCGATGGGCCCGGCCACAAGCTGTGGAAAGAATCCGACGAAGCACAAAAATTCAAGTAGGTTTTTGGTGGGCTTGGATTTCTTGAGATATACATCTATGGTATAGCTCATGGTTTGGAAGGTATAGAAACTTAAGCCTAACGGGATGGCAATATTCCAAAAAGTATAACCGGTTGTGACTTCAATTCCGAAGAGCTCCTCAAAACTCTCCATAAAAAAGTTGAAATACTTAAAGGTGAAGAGCACCCCGAGATTCCAGAAGATACTTACCCATAGATACAATTTCTGCCTGCTTTTCTTGTTTGTCCCGGAAATAGCCCTACCTGCTATAAAGTCGATAACCGAGCTCAATATCAACAATCCCAAAAACCGCCAATCCCATAAACCATAAAAGGTATAGCTGGCAAGTAGTAGTAGAATGTTTTGTGCATTTCGACGTTTCGTACCAATGGCCCAATACGCCAAATACACAATGACCAAAAAGAATCCAAAATCGAAGGAGTTAAACAACACTTAGTTGGAATATTTGATGGCTAATATAAAAAAAGGCGACCATTTGATCGCCTTTTAGAAATGATTCTTTTGTGTACAATTTACCATCAAGCAGATCGTGATCGATTAAAACTCATCGCTTGAAGCGACTCCCGATACTTCATCTCCCGTGGTGATCGTACCGCAATATTATGAGCCTATGTCAATCGATTGCCGGATAATTATACAATTCAGCTTCGACAGCCTGAAATGGATATGTTGGACTGAATTCGCTCATATCGAAGTCATTTAAATCTTCAAAATTGGGGGTATCATAGCAGTTTGAATCGCTTTGAAAAAGTCCTGTTAAAGTTCCGTAGCTAATGGACTCCCAACTCCAAAGACCAAACATACCGTCACAATTATTTCCATTTCCCGCTGGTTCCGTATTAAAAGAGTGAATGCCCGCCCAGTAGACAGGATTTCCGTTGGACAAATATCCAACATTGGTAGTAATACCATCCCCACTTTTGATAAAGCAATTTGTATAATCCCCACTCGAAATACAAAAATGTTGATATCCAATACCAAGAAATTCTGTACTTCCTAACAAGGTTTGCGTGGTTATGGATCCTTCACCATCTGCCACAGAAAAGATCATATTAAAGGTTTGGGTCATTCCCGTATCCAAAAAGGGATGTCCGTTACAGTTAATGCAAGAATAGGTGCCCGAAATAGCAGTGACCGGGGCCAAGACAGTATGGTTCGCTACCAGGATCGAAGACTTCTTACCATTGAACTGTACTTCACTAATCTCGGGATCACCGTTATCCTCGGTAAGTAAAAATTTAAAGGAGAGGTTTGGAGAAACAAATTCAAGTTCGGAAAGTTCCTCGATCTCAAACACTTTTTCGGAAGCATATACTTTATAGACATCACCAGTATGCAGATTGATAGTAGCTTTAGGATACCCCTCATTTTTCGCAGTATTATCGGTTTCCGAAGCCTTTGGAATATTAATTTCTACGATGCCCCTGTGTTCTGAATCTAATGTTGTAAAAACCCCTTTATAGATGGCTAAATTTGAGTTTTCAGCGGTTAACTCGGCTACAATGTTCTCGGATTCCAAATTGTCCAAAGAGTCTGTCGTACATGAGAAAAACAGACCGGAAATTACTATTAAAAGATAAAACTTTTTCATAATGATTTTTATAAGAATTAAATAATACAGGGATGGCTGTTTAGACATATAATTTAAGATTAATCTTCCATTTATCTTAGACTATTCGACCAACGGTATATTTATTCGAAAATCAGGCAAAAAGTGAGCTAAACTGACTGTTTTTAACTTCCTTAATCGAAATAACTGAAGGTTTCCCCGCTCTTGATTTTCAGCAATGTTTCATAAATAAGCTTTATCACGTTTTCCACATCATCCCTATGAACCATTTCTACCGTTGTGTGCATATATCGCAGCGGAAGGGAAATAAGGGCGCTCGCAACTCCCATTCCACTATAGGCAAACGCATCGGTGTCGGTACCGGTGGCTCGGGATAGTGCCGCTCTTTGGAACGGAATGTTCTTTTCTTCCGCCGTATCGGTGATCAGGTCCCGTAGTTTTTGCTGAACCGCAGGCGCGTAAGCTACAACAGGGCCATCCCCAATTTTCGCCAGGCCTTGTTTCTTCTTATCGATCATAGGGGTAGTGGTATCGTGGGTGACGTCGGTTACGATAGCGACATTCGGATTGATCCTTTCGGCTATCATCTGTGCCCCTCGTAATCCGATCTCTTCCTGCACGGAATTGGTGATATAGAGCCCATAGGGAAGTTTCTTTTTGTTTTGGTGGAGTAAGCGGGCCACTTCAGCGATCATAAATCCGCCCATGCGGTTATCCAGCGCACGGCATACGAATTTATCTTTATTCAGTATGTGAAATTCATCCGGATATGTGATCACACATCCTACATGCACTCCCATTTTTTCCACAGCTTTTTTATTTTTAGCCCCTACATCGATAAAAATGTTTTCAGGTTTTGGCGGTTCTTCTTTTACCTTACTTCGTGTGTGGATGGCAGGCCAACCAAAAACACCTTTTATAATTCCTTTTTTCGTATGGATGTTCACAATTTTTGACGGAGCAATTTGATGGTCACTTCCGCCGTTGCGTACTACGTAAATGAGTCCGTTATCAGAAATATAGTTAACGTACCATGATATTTCATCGGCATGGCCCTCGATAACCACCTTGTATCTTGCCCTTGGATTGATAACGGCGACGGCTGTTCCATAGGTATCGGTAATGAACTCATCTACATAGGGTTTTAAGTAATCCATCCAGAGTTTTTGCCCGTCCCATTCGTAGCCGGTGGGTGCCGCATTATTGAGGTATTTTTCCAAAAAGTTGAGGGATTTTTTATTTAATATCGATCTTGCCATGGTGTATAGTAATTAAGAAAACCAAAATTAGCAATTTATTGATAAGAACCCCATGGCAATTTTATATTTTTGGAACGATTTTGGAATAGGTTGCTACAAATAGAATAATGAAGTTTTCAATTAATATGAATTCGTTGGGTCTGTTACTGATTTCGGCTACTGTTTTGGGACAGGAGATCAACCCATTGGTCGAGGTAAAAAACGACAGTACTTATTCCTTCTATTATATTATAGAGGGGGATACGATTCCCAGGGAGTTTATCGACCTGGAGGAAGTGATATTATTGAATAAGCTGGAGTTCAATTCGAAAGCGGACCGCAGGCGATATCTTATTTTACGGCGCAAGACGCGAAAAGTATACCCTTATGCCAAATTGGCTTCAGAGCGGCTCACGACGATGACAGAACGCCTGAAAACTATAAAGAAAAGGCGGATTCGAAAAAAATATACGAAACGGGTTCAAAAGTATATCGAAGGGGAGTTTTCGGAAAGGCTAAAAAAACTAACCCGTACCGAAGGCCAGATCCTGGTAAAGCTCATCCATCGCCAAACGGGCCGGACCGCCTTCGCCTTGGTAAAGGAACTTAGAACCGGGTGGCGTGCCTTTTGGTATAATACCACGGCAAAGATGTTCGACATCTCCCTTAAGGAAGAATACCAACCCTTTGATGTGAAGGAAGACTATTTGATAGAAGATGTTTTGGAACGTTCCTTTCGATCCAATTTATTGGAGCGACAGGAGCCCGCCTTCGAAATAGATTATCTGAATCTCACTATCCATTGGAACGCTAAGATGTCCGGTGAGTAAGAAATAATTTACTTGCCTATTGTTCTTAAATAAAGTACCTTGGAGGTTCGTTCATTTTTTATCGGAACTCTTTATTTTTGGGTGTTCCCCCGCCTGATGCGGGGTCGGGCTTTCGCCAGTCGCTTTTTTCACTACCATTCTTTATGGCAGCGATAAATAGCTCCGACAATGGCTCAATCACCTAACACGGATTTGACTATAATCAGCATTGTTTCAATTGTTTATAAACGGTGAATAAATAATGGTCAAAAAAGTTGAATATTGTTTTGGTAGAATGAAATATTGGGTTGTATATTTGCACCCGCAAAAAGGACGAGTGACTATTATAAACACGAGTTGTTTAGTAGCGAGATTTAAGTTATTTGAAATATTGAAATTGACAGCGTATAGAGTTGATCATTTATGATCAATTTTTTACAAAGAACTA
>SMXJ01000004.1 GCA_004356305.1 Bacteroidota bacterium
CGGTCACAAGCCGTTCCAGAAATGACACGATAGACTATTTTAAGGTCAATATAGATTCGGCTAAATACGCTTTGAGAAAAGATGCCAAAAGAAGTATTGATTTCGTTACTAAAGCATTCGAGTCTGTTACCGTTAGGAAGACAAACCAATGGCAAAACGCGATTGCTTTCGAAACCTTGGGTGACATCAATTTGTATTGGCAATTGCCGGATCTGGCTATCTCAAATTACAAGGAAAGTATAAGAGCTATTCCTGTTGCCGATACCCGGATAAAACTGGCGAAAGCCTTTATGCAAAACAATAATTACCAGGAAAGTATTTCCGAATACAAAAAGCTATTGAGAGAGGATCTTTCTTTCTATCAGCGCGTCGAAGTATATGAGGGTCTGGGAGATAATTATATGACCACCAATGACGCCGTAAAAAGTGTGTTCAATTTCCAAAAAGGACTTGATATCGCGAACCAACATAAGATCACTCCGAAGATCACCGATTTAAATTCGAAGATCGGCGAGGCCTATGCTCAAAGTGGTGCTATCGATGAAGCCGAAGAGTACTTCGGAAATTCACTGATACTCTCGAAAAATGAAAACAAAAGGAGAGCTGTTGAAGAGAAAAATAAGGTGGCCGATTTTTATAATCAGAAGAGGGATTTTGCTAAAGAGATAGAACTGCGTCAAGAAGCACTCAATGAGATAGAATCTTTTGACGATGAAGATAAATTAAATGATGACGTCAATAGTGGTTTTCTGAGCCCGCAACGTCAAAACTATAAGATAGCCAATGCCTATGTGGCACAGGATCAATATGAAAAAGCCATCCCTTATTTGGAGCGAAGTATTAGAGAAGCGGATGCGAGAGAAGACCTTGTGGTTCAAAAGGATGCTATGCGGAAACTTTCTGAAATTTACAGAGATATTGGAGATTATGATAAAGCTTCCGAAGGATATCAGCGCTATGTTGAAGTAGTGGATGAATTGTATATTAAAAAAGAACAGGAACTATCTCAGGCGAAACGATTTAACAAAGAAATTGCACTCAAACAAAATCGTATTTCGAGTCTTGAAAGCGAACGTGCTATCAATGAAAGCAGATATAAATTGGCTTTTGAAAATCAAGAACTCATTCAAAAGAACAACCGGGTACAAAAGTGGATTATCGGCACGTTAATTGTCATTGCACTGCTCTTGTTGTTTACGGCTTATAATCAAAGGAAGAATGTGAATCGGCAAAAGTATGCCAACAATCAGTTGGCGTTGAAGTCACTGCGATCTCAAATGAATCCACATTTTATATTTAATGCGCTCAATTCGGTCAATAGTTTTATCGCCAATAATGACGAGCGCGCCGCGAATAAATATTTGAGTGAGTTCTCACAATTGATGCGTTCGGTATTGGAAAACAGCGAAGAAGATTTTATTCCACTTTTCAAAGAAATTGAATTGCTTCAGCTTTATGTGAAGTTGGAACATTTCCGGTTTAAAGATAAATTTGATTATACCATTACCGTCGATGAAAGGATCAATGTAGAAGATTTTGTGATTCCGCCCATGTTATTGCAACCTTATGTAGAGAATGCGGTATGGCACGGACTTCGTTATAAAGAGGAGAAAGGAAAATTGGAGATCGATCTAAAACAAACAGACTCGGAGACCATTGCAATTACTATCACAGACGATGGTATTGGAAGGAAGAAATCCAAGGAACTTAAAACAGACCATCAAAAGAAACAAAAATCCAAAGGGATGGGGAATATCCGTAAACGTATTTCTATTCTCAATGAAATGTATCGGGATAAGGTGAATGTGACAGTAGAAGATGTATTCGAAAACGAAGAAGGAACACGCGTACGGTTAATACTAAAAAAAGACTAAATGAATTTAAAGGCAATAGTAGTTGAAGACGAGGAAACCAGTAGGGATATCTTAATGAATTATATCGCTAAGTATTGCCCAAAAGTTGAAGTATTGGGTGAGGCTGCCAATGTGGATGATGCCTTGGTACTCATTCGAAATCATGAATTGGATCTGGTGTTTCTCGATGTGGAAATGCCCTACGGAAATGCTTTCGATCTCCTGGATAAAGTAGGTGACCGTACCTTTGAAACTGTCTTTGTCACCGCCTATGATCATTACGCCATCGATGCGTTGAACGCCCATGCATCTTTTTATTTGCTGAAGCCTATTTCTATCGATAAGCTTATTGAAGCCGTCGATTATGTGCATGAGATCAAAGAAAAAGAAAACAGCTTACAAAATACGGTCTTAAAGCCCAAACAGACCACCGTAACCGGAAAGATCACCATCCCTTTGCAAAACGGGTTTGAAGTCTTACAAATAGAGGATATATTGTATTGCCAGGCCGACGACAACTACACCCGAATATTCCTTCAGGATAAAAAGAAGTTAGTAAGCAAAACCCTGAAGTATTTTGAAACGCTTCTTGCCGAAAGTGGATTTGCCCGTGTACATAAATCCTATTTAGTGAATATCAATGCTATTACAGAATACCGGAAAGGAAAAGGGGGAAGTGTTGTGTTACAGAACGGGAAGGAGATCATGGTAAGTCCCGCAAGGAAAAAAGAGTTGTTATCGTATTTTGATTAGGCATCATGGAGATTTAACTTCGGTCAAAGCATTTAATTTTACTTTCACTTTTCACCCAACACTTATAGTTACTGCCTATGGTAAAAAATCCTAGAACTCTCTTTCCTCTATTACAATTCGATCCGTATAATCACGCAACAATAATTGCAACGTATCTATTTCTGAATTGGTAAAAAACTGTAGCAACGGGACACGATCATCGGTATTCAGCAAATTGTGTTTTTCCAGTAAGATTTTGGTTTGTTGTGCCACAGCCGCACCGGAATCGATAATTGTTATGTTGGGTGGAATTAATTTTTCCAATTGAGGAATAAGATAGGGATAATGACTACACCCTAAAACTATATGATCTACTCTTGCATCGAGCATAGGCTGGATATATTTCTTTAGAAGCTGAATTATCTCCGGACCATCCAGGATTCCCGCTTCAATAAGTGGCACCAATCCTTTACCTATTACTTCCGTAATTGAAATGTTATCTGTGAAGGCCTGCGAAGTTAGATGAAATAAATGGCTACTCAGCGTTCCTTTTGTGGCGAGGATACCTATGCTATTGGAATGAGTTTGTAATGCGGCCGGTTTAATGGCGGGTTCAATACCAATAAACGGAACGTCATAGTTCTCGCGAAGGACCGAAATAGCATTGGTTGTCGCTGTGTTACAGGCCACTACTATCATTTTACATTCTTTCCGGAGTAAAAATTCGGTGTTCTTTCTACTCAGTGAAATGATCTCATCCCGAGACTTATTTCCATAGGGAGCGTGCTTGCTGTCTGCAAGATATATGGTGTTTTCGAAAGGCAGGAGCTGGTGTATTTCTTTCCAAATGGAAGTACCTCCCACTCCGGAGTCGAAAATGCCTATGGGATCCAAAGTATTCATTTATAGTTTAAAGATATAAAAAAAGACCTCGTAGGATTTGAAGCCCATGAGGTCAATCGGTATTTCTATGGAAAATAATTAAATTCCCAATTCTATTTTTACTTCTGGAAGGAGATCGGTTCCATCTGCCAGGATAACTCCATTACCCGTTGCTGAATCCAATACATAATGAATTCCTTGGGCTCTTGCCACTTTTTGAATAGCTGTACGCGCTTTTTCCAAGATGGGTTGTAATAGATCTACTTCTTTTTTCTGAAGATCTTGAAGCGCCTGGTTTCTATAATCACCAATATTCTTTTGCATTTCTGTAACTTCTTGAACACGCTTGAGGTTTTCTTCTTCTGTTTTGTTATCCGCCTCACTATCGTATTGTTTTACTTTGGCTTCCCACTCTTTCATCATTGACCTGATCTCTGCGTCATACGTTTTCTGCAGTTTTTCCAATTGACTTTGAGCTGCTTTCATTTCCGGCATCGCCTCAACAAGGACTTTAGTGTCGATATGGGCAACTTTCGACTGAGCATTTACAAAACTCGTAGCTCCCATAAAGAGCGCCGCAGCTACTAAAAGTAATTTAAAATTTTTCATTGTAATTGTATTTAATTTAAGTGTATAGATTATTGGGTTTATATACTATTTTAATCCTCCTCCATTACCATCACCTCCATTACCTTCGCCATCACCTTCTACCGGTGGGTCTTCACCATTTCTGATCTTCGAAAGCGAATCTTTTCTTCTTTGTCTTTCTTCTATGAGTAATCTTCTTTTTTCTTCGAATTCTATTTTATTGGCAGCCCGAATTGAGTCTCTCACTCGTTTACGTTCTTCGAGTAATCTCTCTCTTTCGTTCTTTCGTTCTTCAGCGGAAATTTCTCTTTCGGTGACTTCATTCTCTTCTTCCAAAGAAAGCTCTTCTCGTTTTTCAATTTCTTTTTTGTCTTTTCTGCTCTTAGCTTCTTCTCTTCTTGCAGCTCTGTTGATAGATCGTAAAACCTGCTCACTAATATCATTTCTTTTAGAGGCGAAAAGCATCACTACATCAGCAGATTTGTCGAATATGAAATCGTATTTTTTAGCTTCTGCAATTTCCTGAACAATATTGAAGACCTGATCTTGTATAGGCTGTACCAATTGTCTTCTCTGAATATCCAGATCTCCATTGGGACCAAATCTATCTTGTTGGTACTTGAGCATTTCATCTTCAAGAATTTTTATTTCCTCTTCACGTTCTTCTATCAATTCTTTGGTCAATAATACACCTTCATTACTCAAATTGAGTTTCATTTGCTCAATTTCATCATTCATTTTATCCAGATCTTTTTTCCATCTTTGTACTTTCCCTGCCAATTGAGTCGAAGCTTCTTGATACTCGGGTACACTTTCCAGGATGTATTCCATATCTAAATAGCCCATTCGAGCTCCTCTTTGCGCTTGAACACTTAGTGTGAGGAACACTAATGCGAAAGAGAGAAAAATGAATTTAATTGTTTTCATAATTGTTGGTTATTGCTTTGAAAATATCGTGCCAAAATTAAAATTGTTGTCCGATGATAAAATGAGTTTCCCATCCATTTGGTTCTATACCATTTAAAACAGGATCGAATCCATATCCAAAATCAATACCCAAAAGTCCAAATGCGGGCATAAATATACGAATTCCTACTCCGGCAGACCTACTTAGAATAAAAGGATTATACTCTTTAAACCCATCATAAGCTCCTCCTCCTTCCATAAAAGCAAGTACGTAAATAGATGCTAATTGCTTGAGGGTAACGGGATACCTTAACTCTAACGTAAATTTATTATAAATGGTATTTCCATCGACAGATGATAATGATTGATTTGGATATCCCCTCAATTGTATCACCTCTCTTCCGTCCAAACTGAACGAGCCTAAACCGTCTCCTCCCAGAAAGAATCGTTCAAATGGAGGGACGCCTCTATCTTGGTTATAGGCAGCTAAAAACCCGAATTCAGCTTTAGAACTAAGAACCAAATCCCCTTTGATCGTTGTGTACCAGGTTCCACCAAATTTGATCTTATAGTATTCCAACCATTTGAAACGCTCCTGGTCGATCTCCGAAATTCGTTCATTCGCGTCTACGTCTGTTGGATTGGTTTGCAAGAAATCGACCAGCTCCTCCCGCTCTGTGGCCAAAGCACTAAAATCGGTACTGCCAAAGGCCGAATAAGGCGGCGTTAATTTAACCGACACACTGAATTGAGAACCGAACCTCGGGTAAATGGGGTTGGCAGAGGTACTGTTACGGCTCAAACCGATTGTGTAGGCCAGGTTGTTTGAGTATCCATCCCCAAAGGTAAATAGACCCGTGTTGTAATTTTTTAAATTGTAATGCTGAAAACTAACGGCCTGAGACAATTGAAAATAATCATCAGGCCACTTGAGTCTTTTAGCTAAACCGACAGATCCCCCTGTGATCAAAAATTTGCTATCTTCATCTCGTTCTCTGGTATTGAAATTATATAAATATTGAATAGTATGGGAGAAGGAAGTACTTAACTGAATAGGTTTTTTACCTCCCAACCAAGGCTCTGTAAGCGATACGCTATAAGTTTGGTAGAAACTACTGGCTTGTGCTCTCAGCGACAATTTTTGTCCATCCCCCATCGGAAGTGGTTTATATGCCTCTGCATTAAAAATATTGCGCAGCGAAAAATTATTGAACGATAGACCGAGCGTTCCTACAAATCCACCTCCCCCGTAACCACCTTGTAATTCAATTTGGCTGGATCCTTTTTCTTTTACGGAATACTCAAGGTCTACCAAACCATTGTTTTGATCCACATTCTTAAAGTTGGGCGTTAATTGTTCCGCATCGAAGAATCCCAACTGTCCCAATTCACGAATGGTACGCACAACGTTTCGTTTGCTATATTTTTGACCTGGACGAGTACGAAGTTCCCGATAAATAACATGGTCATTTGTCTTCTCATTTCCAACTACAGTTACGTGGTCAAAATAAAATTCGTTCCGTTCCATAATTCGGATCTCAAAATCGATAGTGTCCTTACGAATAGCTACTTCAACAGGGTTGATATCAACAGCCAGATAACCGTTGTTTTGGTAAAGGTTGGTAAGATCCCGGGCATCTGGGTCACTATTGTCCTCAATTCGTTCTTTGAGCAAGGTTCCATTATAGACTTCACCTTTTTGGATACCCACGTACTGACGCAAGAAATTGTCTGTGTAGACACTGTTACCAATAAACCGAATGTCTCCAAAATAGTATTTTTGACCTTCTTCTATATCGAGTATTAAGGAGATATTCTTTTCACTGTTTACAATTAATGTATCACTAATTACCCTGGCGTCACGATAACCATGTTCTTTGTATTTCTCGATCAGAGTTCCCTTGTCTTCTTCAAAATTGGTTTCAGTATACTTTGAACGCTTATAGAAACGAACCGGATTTTTCTTCTTCACATTTTTCATAAATCGTCTCAACTTTTTATCCGAAAGTTCCTGATTCCCGTTAAAATCGATCGATTTAACCTTTACCCGTTTACCTTTATCGATCAGTATTTTAATGTTTTTGCCTAATTCATTACCGATCGAATCGGTATAAGGTACCAAGGTTAAGACAACATTTGTATTGTAAAACCCTTGCTCCTTATACTTACTGGTTATGTAGTTTTTGGTAGTGGTAATTAGGTTTTTTGTGATTTTGGTTCCTTTTGTTAACTCATTATCTTTAATAATCTCCTTCACCTTACCTTTGCGAAGCCCTTCGATGATAACCTCGTTCAATTTGGGTAGCTCTACGATGTACAATTCGAGATCCACTTTATCACCCTCCATATTGGTTACATAAAAAGCGATATCACTAAACAGATGTTGCTCCCAAAGTTTTTTGGTCACGGCGCTCAATTTTTCACCGGGGATATAAATACGATCTCCAATTTTTAAACCGGTGAAAGCTATCACCGTTTTTTCGTTGAAACCTTGCTCTCCGGTAACCGTAATACTATTGATGGTATATTTTATGCCTGAATCTAATTCCTTTTGTTGTGCAGAAAGACTGTAAACCGAAAGTATTGTAAAGAGGAATACACAATAAAGGGTGCGGTAAAAATATGCTGAGGTTTTATGGGTTAAGTTGTTCACTCGTCTTTCCAAATCTTCGTTCTCTGTTTTGATAATTTAAAATAGCTTCAAAAAGATGGTCTTTTCGATAGTCCGGCCAAAGTGTGTCGGTAAAATACAATTCAGCATAAGCAATTTGCCACAGCAGAAAATTACTAATTCGATGTTCACCACTGGTACGAATTAACAAATCAACATCTGGTAAATCACGCGTGTAAAGATGATTATTTATAACTGATTCATCAATATTTGACGGCGAAATTAGGTTATTTTTAACTTTAAGGCTAATCTCTTTAATGGTTTTTATGATTTCCTCTCTGGCACCGTAGCTTAGAGCAAGTGTAAGGGTCATTTTTGAATTGGTTTTTGTCCTTTCTATGACGTCCAGCAATTCACGGTGAGCCTTATTAGGTAAGGCATCCAGGTTGCCTATGGCGTTTAACTTGATATTATTTTCTTCAAGAGTTTTTATTTCTTTTTTCAATGAAGAGACCAGGAGTTTCATCAAAGTATCGACCTCAAATTTGGGCCGATTCCAGTTTTCTGTAGAAAAAGCATAAAGTGTTAAGTAGGGAATGGATAATTCTGCGCAGGTTTCAACAATTTCTCGCACCGCTTGTGAACCTTTTTCATGACCTAAAGACCGAAATAGGCCTTTTTTTTTAGCCCAACGACCATTACCGTCCATGATGACAGCCAGATGTCGGGGGAGTCTGCTTTTGTCTATTTGGTCCTGAAGTGTCATTTTAAAAATTGCAGTAGCACGGTTGTCTTCCGAAGGTAAAGGTAAATGTAATGCCTGTGTAGACATACCAGTCGTCACTATTAATATTACCAAATTTAAGACTTTCATTGTTAGCAAGCCCTGTGTCGGGATTACTTCCGTCCAAGTTATCGGTAAAGGTATAACGAGCACCAATTTCCATACCAAGAATTAATTTTGTACCAACCGTAGTTTTAAAACCAACCACCATGGGAATAGCTATTGCGCCGGCATTATCATACTTAACGATTGTATTATCAGGTCTTTTGAATAAAGCATCATAAAAGAAATAGGTAAGACCCGTATAAAGATATGGGGTTGATTGCGGTTGGCCATTGTATAAATTGAATTCCCAAAAAGTGTATTCCAATCCAACTGATATTTCTTTCACGGTATTTTGGAATTCATATCCTCGTTGCTTCCTGCGTATCTCTCCGGAATCGAAGTCGTTTCCTATAATTCGAGCTACCATAACCGAACCTCTAAAAGAATGTCTGGAGCTTCGGTTCCACTTAAAAATGCCGCCAAATGCAAAATTCTTAGGAGCGATATAGTTGGTTCTGCCTATATCTCCAATGTAATTCGCTCCACCTATAAGTCCTCCAATTTCATAGGTTTGTGCAAATCCAAAATGAACGGATACCATTAATAAAATTACAGTAGTGAAATACCTCATATTCCTTGAAAGCTTGCAAATATACTAATTAACTTTGCTTATCGATATTTTGAGCAAAATTGTCTCAGTTGATTAACAAATTTTAGAAGGATTTATTGTTTAGTTGCGTTTGTCTTTGCCCCACAATAGTTTCTTCCGAAGGGTTTTCAGAAAACTATCACCCAATAGTTGAACAAGTTTAATGGTAAAAGGAGATTTTTTAATAGTAATTACCGTCTCATTTTTGAGCGTAGCAATACGGGAATCCAATGAAACCAAATAGCTCTCTTCCCGCCCTGAGACTTTCAATGAAATAGTCCAATCGTCCGGAATTACCAAGGGCCGTGCATTCAAATTATGAGGTGCAATAGGAGTGATCACAAAGCTATTGGTGCCGGGGTCTATCACCGGCCCGCCACAACTCAACGAATAACCGGTAGATCCTGTTGGAGTTGCGACTATAAGGCCATCACTCCAGTAAGCGGTCAGGTATTCATCATTAACCTTGGTCTCCACCTTAATCATCGAGGTGGTATTTTTTCGATTTACGGCTATTTCGTTCAGTGCAAAATTCAGAGACTCGAATTGTGAATTTGGCGGCTCGGTTTCTATAGAGAGCAAACTCCGCTCAGAAATAGAATAATCCCTCTTCATTATTTTATGAATACTCTCGGTTATATTTTCCTTCTGAAGGGTTGCCAAAAAACCTAAACGTCCACTATTTATTCCCACGATGGGTATGCCTAGATCGCCAACAAATGTCACCGATTTCAGTATAGTACCATCTCCACCTATGCTGAAAAACAAATCATAGGAAGCATCGAGATTCGTGAAGGTGTCCATGGTCTTTACATCGCTCGAAATGCCCTTGTGTTCTTTTAAAATTTCGAGAAAGTTAGCTTCAATATAAACTTCTGCATTATAACTTTGTAGCGCACTGAGGATAAGCTGAATATATTTTTCAGCATGTTCATGATAAAATTGACCGAAAATACCGATCTTCATGGCTTACATATTAAGGTATTTATTCAGATAGTCTGACCTGTCTTTCAAATCCTTCAGCAATTTATCTTCCTGATGCTGAGAGATAACATTATAACTATACCTTCTGAAGGTTTGAACGATAGCGTTCATTCCCGTATGCCCAATTTTAATAGTGGCTTGTGTAACATCATTTTCAATTTTTGAAATAAATGCACCTAAAATCTTACCATCATTGGTTTCAACAATTTGGCATATTTCACTAAATGAATAATCAGAACTGCCTTTTTCAACTACGATAATTCCACCGGTCTCATTTAAGAAAGGAGTATTATTGAACAAAGCCATAATATCGCTCAGTTCGTAATAACCAAGATACCTGTCATTTTCACCCAAAACCGGCATAATGTTACTGGAGTTAATCGCAAAAGCTTTCAAAATATCCAACCAATCGGTCTGCTTTTTAACACTAAATACCTCCAATGCGTGTGGGTAATCCCTTAACAATTTTTCACCTTCAAAACAATGAGCGTCAGTTTCAGAAATACATCCTATATATAATCCATCTTTCGAAACAGGGATGTGTGAATAGGTGAGTTGATTGAAAGCAGATTGAACATCTTTGATAGGAGATAAGATATCGAATGGTTTGATGTCGTTAATGATGTAGTTGATCGTGTTCAAGGGTTCAATTTTTATGCAAATTACTTAAAATTAAGATGTAAAACCGAAGTACATCTTCGTATTTTTGCAATCATGAATTTACCGAATGACAAAGTTAAGTGTTAACATCAATAAAATAGCCACTTTACGCAATGCCCGGGGGGGTAATATGCCCAATGTAGTACAGGTCGCAAGAGATATTCAAAATTTTGGGGCGCATGGAATCACTATTCACCCACGACCCGATGAACGTCATATACGTTATCAGGATGCGTTCGATCTGAAACCCGTTATCCATACTGAATATAATATTGAAGGTAACCCTATAGACGAATTCCTCGATATGGTATTGGAAATAAAACCTACCCAGGTCACTCTGGTACCGGATGCTGTAGATGCGCTTACTTCGAATGCAGGTTGGGATACCGTAAAACATAAAGATTATTTGGTTGATATTATTTCAGAATGTAGAAAAAATGGCATTCGTACCTCGATCTTTGTGGACCCGTCTTCCACAATGATAGAAGGTGCAGCCAATACCGGCACAGACCGCATAGAGCTATATACCGAAGAATTTGCCCATCAATTCAGTTTGGGGAATGAAAAGGCGATAGAACCTTACACCCAATGTGCTGTGTTAGCCAACGATCTGGGCCTGGGCATCAATGCCGGGCATGATTTATCCCTGGAAAACATCCGGTTTTTTAAAGAAAATATCCCACATTTATTAGAGGTTTCCATTGGCCATGCACTGGTTTGTGAAGCTATTTATCGTGGACTTGAACCCGTGGTGAAGGCATATCTGAAGAAATTGGCTTAATATGGTTTTACATTCAAAAATTATAGGCGAAGGCAGGCCATTTGTCATTTTACATGGCTTTTTGGGTATGGGCGACAATTGGAAGTCGTTGGCTAAAAAGTTTTCTGAATTCGACTACCAGGTACATCTATTGGATCAACGCAATCACGGGCGTAGTTTTCATCATGATGAATTTAATTATTCGTTGATGGTGGAGGATCTCAAAAAGTACTGCGAAATGTATCATCTCGAAAATATGGTTCTGTTAGGACATTCCATGGGAGGTAAAACAGCCATGTATTTCGCGACAGAATATCCTGAAATGATCACGAATTTAATAGTAGCCGACATCGCACCCAAGGCATATCAACAACCCCATCAGGATATATTAAAAGCCTTGAATTTATTGAATTTTTCCAACTCTCCTGTGAACGGATCACGAATAACCAGTAGAGAACAAGCAGATGAAGTACTTTCAGCATATGTAAAAGATATGGGGACACGCCTTTTTTTACTGAAGAATTTGTATTGGCAAGAAAAAGGACAGTTGGGTTTACGAATCAATCTGCCGGTGCTAACCCGGAAGATAGATGAAATTGGAAAGGCATTGCCCCAAGGTGCAACGTATCATGGAAATACCTTATTTGTACGGGCCGGGACCTCGAGATACATAGACGAAATAGACGAGATCTCCATCGCAAATCATTTTCCGAATGTAAAAATTTCGACGATAGAAAATGCGGGGCATTGGCTGCATGCCGATAGTCCTGCAAAATTTCTGGAAATAGTACTTCATTTCCTTCAAATGAGATAAATATCAAGATGGTTTACCCAGGCAAATTGACGAATATATTGATTTGCTAAAACGTAAATTTATAAGAAAAAACAATAACACTAACTTAATGTTTGTTCGGTCTTATGAAAATTTCATATATTTAAAAACTAAACAAAATAACTAACTTAAATGAAGACAATTGTCACACTCTTGTGTTTGTGTTTTTGCGTATTCGCAAATGCCCAAACGACGATCACTGGAAATATTGTGGATGAATCTCTAGAACCTGTTCTCGGCGCTAACGTAATTGTGGTAGGCGGATTGGTAGGGGCGGTTACAGATTTCGACGGAAATTTTACCTTAACTATAGAACTGGATCCCCCTTTTGAAATTCAGGTCAGTAGTGTTGGCTATCAAACAGTCAATCAACAGGTAACCGATAACAATCAATCTTTTACGATAACTTTATTGGAAGGAAGTATATTGGATGAGGTTGTTATATCCGCTTCAAGAACTCCTGAACGTATTTTCGAATCGCCGGTGACCGTGGAGCGAATGGGAATTAGAGAGATCAGGAATACACCGTCAGCCGATTTTTATAGTGGTCTTGAAAATTTAAAAGGGGTTGATGTCAATACCAACAGCCTTACTTTTAAGTCGATCAATACCAGAGGATTTGCAACATTTGCAAATACACGTTTCATGCAGTTAGTAGACGGTATGGACAACTCGGCTCCGGCTTTAAACTTCCCCTTAGGTAATTTGGTAGGTATGATTGAAACCGATGTTCAAAGTGTTGAATTACTACCGGGTGCTTCTTCCGCCTTATATGGTGCAAATGCTTTCAACGGTATTTTATTTATGCGTAGTAAGAACCCGTTCGATGTAGGTGGCATCAGTATTTTCATAAAGCAAGGTATAACCTCTCAAGAGGCAGCAGGGGATAATTCTTACACCGATTTCGGGATTCGAGTGGCACACAAATTTACAGAGCATTTTGCTGCTAAGGTCAATTTTGGATATCTCAGAGGGACAGATTGGGTGGCAAATAATGCTGCCGACAAATTGCATAGGGGTCTGGATCGAAGTGCTATCGACTATGACGGAGTGAATATATATGGAGATGAAGTTAGCACAGATATTAATGGCGTGGCAAAAACCCTAGTGGAATTAGGGATCCTGCCTAAAGGCGCCGATGCCTTGGTTCCATCAGTTAATGTAAGTAGAACCGGTTATCTGGAAGAGGAACTCACCGATTATAAGGCTGAGAGTGTAAAAGCCGATTGGGGATTGTATTTTAGACCGTGGGCGAATGATCTTGAAATTGCCTATGTTGGAAAAGTGGGAACCGGTTCGACTATTTATCAGGGCGCCAACAGGTATGCAATCGATAATTTCAGCATGCTACAAAACAAATTAGAAATACGCAACGACAATTTTTTTGTCAGAGGATATTTGACCGAAGATAATGCAGGAGACTCTTATGATATGGTTTTCACCGGGATCAATGTCAACAGGGCATGGAAGGATGACGAAACTTGGTTCGGAGAGTATGTAGGGGCGTTTGTACAGGGATCGCTGGGAGGCTTGCTCCCCGAACAGGCCCATAATTTGGCGAGACAAACTGCGGACACCGGAAGGTTTGAGCCGGGAACGGAAGAATTTATAAGAGCTTTCAATAAAAGTATCAACGATCCGGATTTATTGACCGGATCCAAGTTTCAGGATAACTCAAAAATTTATCACGCCGAAGGAAATTATAACTTCGCTCATATGTGGGATTTAGCCGACATCCAGGTAGGAGGGTCCTACAGAAATTATGAATTAAATTCATCCGGTACTATTTACACCGATAAGGATGGGCCTATTTATTATTCCGAAGTTGGGATATACACTCAATTGCAAAAGAAGTTTTTGGAGGAAGAGAGACTAAAATTAACCGCTTCTGTTCGTTATGATAAGTCCGAATTATTTGATGGTTTCTTCTCTCCGAGAGTGTCCTTAGGCTATACCGCCGGAGCGGATCAGAACCACAATATTAGAGCCTCGTTTCAAACAGGATTCAGAAATCCAACCACACAAGATCTGTATATTGGACTTGATGTGGGAAGAGCGATTTTGGTGGGGGGTGCTCCGGATAATCCTGCCAGAGATATTAGAACTTACGATCTAAGCACGACGGGCCAAGCCATCCTGGGGATGCAGTCCATTATATTCGATGGTCAAGGGGCATATAATAATTCATTTTTCGCCTCATCGGTCGGTAATTTTGCTGCCACTGGTGATGTCACACAGTTGAAGATCGCGAATTCAAGTTTGGTTATACCGGAGCAGGTAACTTCGTTTGAAGTGGGGTACAGAGGTAGGCTTAATAGGGTGATCGTAGACCTTAGCGGCTATTATAATTCCTATAAGGATTTCATTTCCAATGAAACTGTGATCGCACCCTTTTATGGAGATGTGCAGTTAACGCAAAATATTCCGGGTACGGAAACACCTCTAGCGATCGTTGCACTTGGAAGCGGGGACTTTCAGGTTTATCAAACGTATACCAATTCGGATGCCGATGTCAATTCCTACGGTGGAGCGATTGGAATAAGCACCAAGATATTGGGCAATTTTGATTTGGGAGGAAATTACACCTATGCATATCTCGATTTTGATACAGAAGCAAACCCGGATTTCCAAACAAACTTCAATACACCGGAGCATAAAGTGAAAGCCACTTTTGGTAACGCAAATTTATTCAAAAATTTTGGTTTTAATGTAGCCTGGAGATGGAGTGATAATTATTTATGGGAAGCATCCTTCGGAGATGGAGAGGTACCTGCATTCAATGTTCTCGATGCCCAGATTAATTTCAGAGCACCTAAAATATTAAAATCGACATTTAAGATAGGAGCTACCAATTTACTGGCAGATGAATACTTTTCGGCATTTGGAACCGGATTTATAGGTTCTATGTACTATGTATCCTGGACGATCAATAATTTATAACATTTACAATTATCTAAACTTATTCTTATGAACACAAAATATATCTGGTTATTGTTGGTTTTTATCGGCTTTACAGCTTGTAATACCGATGAAACGGTCATCATTATTGAGGATGTTCCCTTAACGTCCGGTTCGGCAGACTTTTCAAGTTTTGTCGCACTTGGAGCTTCGTTTACCGCAGGTTTTTCCGATGGGGCATTGTTTATTGCCAGTCAGGAAAACTCATTCCCAAATATTCTTTCAGAACAATTCGCGAATATTGGTGGTGGAGATCTTTCGCAACCACTGATGAACGACAATATTGGAGGATTACTTTTTGGGGGAGTTCAAATTCAGGAACCTAGACTGATTTTTGACGGGACAGGACCCGTCAGGCTCGATGAAGATCCTACAACCGAAGTTACTAATATACTTGCAGGGCCATTTAATAATATGGGAGTACCCGGGGCAAAGAGTTTTCATTTGTTAGCCCCAGGTTATGGTAATGTAGCCGGAGTACCTACGGGACAAGCAAACCCTTATTTTGCAAGAATGGCTTCAAACCCAAATGCTACCATGTTGGGTGATGCTGTATCTCAAAATCCTACATTCTTTACTTTATCGGAAATTGGAGGAAACGATGTATTGAGCTATGCTATTTCAGGAGGTCTTGGTATAGATCAAACCGGTAATTTTGATCCCAGCACCTATGGAAGCACCGATATTACAGACCCTACTGTTTTAGCCGGTACTTTTAGTATAATCGTGGATGGACTCACTGCAAATGGTGCGATGGGAGTCGTAGCAAACGTGCCTTATGTGACGAGTTTACCTTATTTTACTACTGTTCCTTACAATCCTGTTCCGCTGGATGCTGCTAATGCTGAAGGTTTGAACGCTGGATACGCCCCATATAATGGGGGCTTGCTTCAAGCCGAAGCGGCCGGATTTATAACTGCTTCCGAACGAGAAGCACGAACCATTGTTTTTGTTGAAGGACAGAACGCAGTGGTTATTGAAGATGAAGATCTAACAGACCTTAGTGCTTTGGGGCTTCCAAATTACAGACAAACCACCCCGGATGATCTTTTGGTATTACCGAGTGCTTCTTTTATAGGAACATTAGTGGATAACAATCCACTTCTTATTAACGGGTTGTCGGTTCCGCTAACGGATCAATGGGTGTTGACCTTCATCGAAACAGCATCGGTCATTACTGCTACTGACGCATATAATGTTGCGATCGAAGGAATTGCCTCTTCGAAAGGGCTTGCTTTTGTGGATTTAAAGGCATTATTGGAACAGGCATCCACTACCGGTATTACATTCGATGATTTCACCATGACTACCGACCTTGTCCTTGGTGGTTTGGTTAGTTTGGATGGGGTTCACCTAACGGCGAGAGGATATGCTTTGATGGCAAACATGTTTTTAGAAGCCATTGATGCGACCTATGGATCTAATTTCCATGAAGCCGGAGTAGTTGCCAGGGCAGATGATTATGTGGTATCTTATCCTGAATTCCTATAACATAAAACACAAATAGACCTGATGAAAATTATCTGATTGAAAAAGACCGACGGAAATGTCGGTCTTTTTTTGCCTGTAAAAAATAGCGGGAATTATGGTAAGGACTGAAGGGAGATTTTATTTATCTTTATTCAAAAGAGATCACTATGAAGACCATCCTGAAAATTTTATTGACCGCAGTGGCAGTAATTATCTTAGAGTACATTCTTCCCGGTATCACCGTGAAGAGCTATTGGTCGGCCGTACTGGTTGCTGTTGTTTTGAGTTTACTAAATTTGTTTATCAAGCCCATATTGGTAGTACTTACGTTTCCTATTACCATCGTGACTCTCGGCTTATTTTTATTGGTGATAAATGCTGTAATTATAATGATGGCCGCCTATTTTATCGGCGGTTTTACCGTAAAAAATATTTGGTGGGCACTGGCCTTTAGTTTACTCCTTTCATTATTACAATCCATTTTACATTCTCCACTGAAAAAGGAAAAATAACGTATTGGCGGGCGGTTTCTAAAAGTTTGTCAGCAAGACTTAAATATCGTATTTTTGCATCCCTAAAATAAGAGGGTTAAATTTTTCAGCAAAATGATTGTTACAAAAAAAGACATCGATAGATTAAACGCAGTGGTTACGGTAGAAATCTCAAAAGATGATTATTCTGAAAAGGTTAAGACTATTCTGAATAATTATAGAAAAAGCGCCAATATTCCCGGTTTCCGAAAAGGACACGTTCCTATGGGTATGGTTAAAAAACAATATGGGAAAGCGGTTTTGATTGAGGAAGTGAACAAACTGCTTCAAGAGAATCTTCACAAGTTTTTAACCGAAGAAAAGTTGGATGTTTTAGGAAATCCCTTGCCCAAAAACGATACAAATATCGATTGGGATGCGGGAGATTTTTTATTCGAATTTGATCTGGGACTTGCACCGGAATTTGCTGTGGACGTAACAAAAAAAGCTATTACACAATACAAAGTGGTTGCCGATACGAAAATGATCGATAATCAGGTTAAGTCGATCCGTAAACAATACGGGAAGCTGATCGCCAAGGATACCGTGACAAAAAATGATGAGATTACCGGAACCTTTGTTTCGGATGAAAGAGAGCTGTCGAATAAAACAACATTCGCCATCGAGGTCATCAAGGGGAAAAAACAACTTTCTGCTCTTATAGGGGCTATGGTTGGAGATACGGTAGTATTGAAAACCAAGGGTCTGTTTAAAGATGATCACGACAACCAAAAGTATTTGGGTGTTTCTCACGAAGATGCCCACGGATTGGATATAGAGGTATCTATAAAAATTGAGGAAGTAAATACTCGTGAAATGGCAGAATTAGATCAGGATCTATTCGACAAGTTGTTTGGAGAAGGGGTAATTACTTCCGAAGAACAACTAAAAGAAAGAATTAAGGCAGATGCCGAAAAACAGTTCGAGCAACAAAGCGATCAAAAATTGTTGAACGATGTGGTAGAATCTCTTATTGAAAATACAAAATTCGATTTACCATCAGATTTTCTAAGGCGCTGGATTCAAATTTCCGGAGAAAAAGAAATGACCGAAGAAGAGGCAAAGGAAGAATTTGATAGAAGTGAAAAAGGATTGCGCTACCAATTGATCGAAGGGAAATTGCGGGCGGAAAACAACTTGCAGGTTACATTTGAAGAGTTGAAAGACCACTCAAAAAATATGATCAAGACACAAATGGCACAATTTGGGCAAATGAATCCGACGGAAGAAGAAGTGGAAGCTATTGTTGCCCGGATCATGGGTAATGAAGAAGAAGTAAAACGTCTTAGCGAGCAGTTGAATACGAATAAAATGCTGATATTCTTTAAGGAAAATGCAAAATTGAAGACCAAAGAAATTACATACGAGAAGTTCATGAAAGAAGCCTACGCATAATTTCATGATAAAATAGTTACCTTTAGGGCGTTAAATGTGATGTTTGGACGCCTTGTTTATTTAAAAAAAGATTGATTTTTTATGAATTACGGAAAAGAGTTTAAAAGCTTTGCAACTAAAGACCATGGTATTAGCAGTACTTATTATGATAAAATTATAAGTAGCATGTACCCTGTGGGTCTGACACCTAATATTATTGAGGAACGTCAAATGAATGTGGTTGCGATGGACGTTTTCTCTCGATTGATGATGGACCGAATCATATTTCTTGGAACAGATATCAACGATCAAGTTGCAAATATTGTACAGGCACAATTACTCTTTTTGGAAAGTACCGATGCTTCCAAGGATATTCAGATATATATCAACTCAGCCGGCGGCAGTGTTTATGCCGGATTAGGTATTTATGATACCATGCAGTTTATAAAACCGGATGTTGCTACTATTTGTACGGGTATGGCTGCTTCTATGGCAGCGGTACTGTTATGTGCAGGTGAAAAAGGAAAGCGCAGCGGGTTGACACATTCTCGAATTATGATCCACCAACCCATGGGTGGTGCTCAAGGCCAGGCAAGTGATATTGAAATTACGGCCAAAGAGATCATTACATTAAGAAAAGAACTATACGAGATAATTGCAAAACACAGTGGTCAAAAATATGACAAGGTCTATGACGATAGTGACCGCGATTACTGGATGAAGGCTGATAAAGCGTTGGAATACGGAATGATCGATGAGATACTTTATCGAGGATAAAAACTCAAAGAAGAAGGGTTATGGCAAAGGAAGATTTGGAATGTTCGTTTTGTGGTCGTAAAAAAGCCGAAACCAATTTGCTTATAGCAGGATTGGACGCCCATATTTGTGACCGTTGTATAGAACAGGCTCATGGAATAGTGATGGAGGAGGCCTTGCATTCTACCAATACCGAATTGACCAAGGAAATGATGCTGAAAAAGCCAAAAGCCATTAAAGAGTTTTTGGACGATTATATTATAGGTCAGGAAAAAAGTAAGAAAATAATGTCTGTCGCAGTATATAATCACTATAAACGATTACTGCAACCCAAAAGTGATGATGATATTGAAATAGAAAAGAGTAATATCATCATTGTAGGTGAAACCGGAACCGGAAAAACACTGTTAGCGAAAACGATTTCCCGTATGCTAAATGTACCTTTGGCTATAGTCGATGCTACTGTACTTACAGAAGCAGGCTATGTAGGAGAAGATGTGGAAAGTATTTTAACACGCTTATTGCAGGCCGCAGATTATAATTTGGAAAAGGCGGAGAGTGGTATCGTTTTTATCGATGAAATAGACAAAATAGCACGAAAGAGCGATAATCCTTCCATTACTCGCGATGTGAGTGGAGAAGGAGTTCAGCAGGCTTTATTGAAGTTACTCGAAGGTACGGTAGTCAATGTGCCGCCTAAAGGGGGTCGTAAACATCCGGATCAAAAATTTATTGAAGTAAATACGGAAAACATTCTCTTCATCGCAGGAGGAGCTTTTCACGGAATTGAGCGCCACATATCTAAAAGATTGAATATGCAGGCTGTTGGATTTAGTGCGTCCAAAAATGATACTATTTTGGATCGTGGTAATATCCTAAAGTATATCATCCCGAAAGATCTAAAGGATTATGGATTGATCCCGGAGATTATCGGACGTTTGCCGGTGTTAACCCATATGGACCCATTGGACAAAGGAACACTTCGTTCCATCTTAACAGAACCAAAAAATGCTATCATCAAGCAATACAAAAAATTGTTTGCTATGGATGATATCGATTTCGTGATTACCGAAGAAGCATTGGATTTTATCGTCACTCAGGCAGTAGATTATAAACTGGGAGCGAGAGGATTGCGGTCTCTTTGTGAAGCTGTACTAACAGATGCGATGTTCGAATTGCCAAGTACCGAAATTCGTAAACTATATGTTACAAGGGAATATGCCGAAGAGAAACTGAGTAAATCTACCATTAAAAAGTTAAAAGCGGTTTCTTAAAAATTTGATTGCAATAAAAATAGCCTCGGTGATATTAGTATCCCGAGGCTGTTTCTATGACCTAAATTAAGAAAACATAAAACTATGGTGTTGCAATAACAATTTTGCATTTTTTGTTTGCGATCTTTTGTTGCATCAGTTCCTTTTTATTCTTTAAGGTATATGCTACTTTCTGTTCCTCCTTATCCTGAATTGATCGGGGTGCTGCACAAGATGTGAACGCCGCTGCCAAGACTAAGATAAGAATAAGTGTTACGATTATATATTTAATTGTTTTCATTACAGCCCCATTTGTAAGTTAGATATCTCAAACATACGTAGTAAGAAAAGTACTACCAAAAATTTTAGTTAAACATATAGGAAAATTCGTTGAAATACACGAGAAATATAAAGTATCGACTAAGTGTTGTGAATCATCGATTTACAACGGTTTATTTGTCGGTAAAACCGGCTGTTTATCGATAAGGACGATCATTCAAACAGGTGAATGGATTCAAATATGACCTCTTTAATGGAAGAAATTATTTATTTAAAGCGAGTAATTCTTCAAGATATTCACGTGTATTGCAGAGTCTCGGAACTTTGTGCTGTCCTCCAAGCTGGTCTTTGTCCTTGAGCCAGTCGTAGAACAATCTTTTTCGACCTAAATGAATCGTAGGGGCAATAAGTGTAGTGTCGTTATATCGTTTCGCCTCATAATCGCTGTTGACTTCTTGCAGGGACCGATCCAGTAATTCTGAAAACCGCTCAAAATCGGTGGGTGGAGTTTTAAATTCGATGATCCATTCGTGAGATCCTTTCTCTCTTCCTTCCATAAAAATAGGAGCGGCTGTATAATCCACAATTTCAGATTGTGTGAGTTGGGATGTTTTCTTTAGCGCCGCTTCCGCATTCTCGATGATCAATTCCTCACCGAAAGCATTAATGTAGTGTTTGGTACGGCCTGTGACTTTAATGCGATGAGGGCCTATTGAGGTAAAACGGACCGTGTCTCCTATTTTGTATCGCCACAACCCGGCATTGGTCGTTATGACGATGGCATAGTTTTTCCCTTCTTCTACTTCGGCTAGTGGAATGATCTTTTCTGAAGGTGAACCATAACCATCCATAGGAATAAATTCGTAAAAAATTCCATAGTCGAGCATCAACAGTAATTCTTTATTGGCATTACGATCTTGTATGGCGAAAAATCCTTCCGAAGCATTATAAATTTCATAATACCTAAAATCTTCTTTGGGCAATAATTTATTGTACTGTTCGATGTAGGGATCAAAACTCACCCCTCCGTGAAAATAGACTTCAACATTGGGCCAAATCTCGAACAGATTGTTTTTTCCGGTAGTTTCCAGCACATTATTGAGTAAGACCAACATCCAGGATGGAACACCGGTAAGACTTGTCACATTTTCTTTGATACTCTCGTCTACGATAACTTGCATTTTGTTTTCCCAATCAGGCATCAAAGATATCTCACTGTTGGGAGTGCTGCTGAATTCTGCCCAAAACGGCAGATTATCGATCAATATGGCCGAAAGATCACCAAAAGCGGTTCCATTTTCCTTGTAGAGCTCCTTGCTGCCACCCAGCCTCAGACTTTTTCCTAAAAACAGCTGTGCATCCGGATTGTTATTGAGATACATACATAGCAGGTCTTTACTCCCCGCATAGTGACAGTCCTCCAGCGATTCTTCACTAACCGGAATAAATTTACTCTTAGAGTTGGTCGTCCCGCTCGATTTGGCAAACCATTTAATGGGCTTAGGCCAGAAGATATTGTTTTCACCCCGCCTGGACCGTTCGATATCATGGGCGATGTTCTCGTATTTGGTGACGGGTACTCTTTCGATAAAATCACGATAATTTTTAATGGATGCGAAGTCGTATTGAATGCCGATCTCGGTATTTTTAGCCTGTTGTATCAGTTGCTGAAGTAATTCCTCCTGTACTTCGATAGGGTATTTTAAAAACAGTTCGATCTGGTGAAACCGTTTTTTTAAAAACCAGGAAGCAACGGAATTTACTAAGGGAATTGGCATATTTTTGACCTATCTTTATATCGTAAAAATAGCAATTTTATCCTTATGTATTACGAAGGAGTCCTCACAAAGATGCAGACTGAGAATGGGAATCCAATTCAGTATTACCTGGTTTTTGAAAATGACTTTTTGAATGTAAATCAACTTCTCGATAAAACGATCACTATTAGTTTTGTTGGATTTCAATGCTTGAATTGTGGGTTATCTAAGAAGATCTTCAGGCAAGGCTTCTGCTACGACTGTTTTTATGAAATTCCCCAAGCTGCAGATTGGATAATTCGCCCCGAGTTGAGCAAGGCACATTTGGAGAAGGAAGATCGCGATCTGGAATATGAAAAGAAAATACAATTGCAACCACACATTGTTTATTTGGCCAACAGCAGCAATGTAAAAGTAGGGGTAACACGTAAAAACCAATTGCCCACTCGATGGATCGATCAAGGAGCCCACGAAGCGATCGAGATCGTTGAAACTCCAAACCGTTATTTAGCTGGTATCACAGAGGTTGCCCTGAAAGAGCATGTGAGTGATAAGACCAATTGGCGAACCATGTTAAAAAACGAAATAAAGGATGAAGATCTAATCGATTGGCGTTCAAAATTGAAAGAATTCATTCCGGAAGAGGCTTTAGAGTATTTTATCGAAAACAACACGGAAACGCATTTGGAATTTCCGGTATTGCAATATCCGGAGAAGCCTAAAAGTCTGAACCTCGATAAAACACCGAATTATGAGGGAAAGTTAAAAGGAATCAAAGGGCAGTATTTCATTTTTGAAGATAATACGGTCTTCAATATAAGAAGTAACGAAGGTTATATAGTGCGTATCGAGCTTAAGCTATAATGAATCGAAAACCTTGTAGGACCCCAACCAGGACCAAGGCAATACCTACGAAAATGTCTTTTTTTGAACTACTCTCATCTTTGTTCTTTTCCAATTTTACACCCCATTTTCCATAGAAATAAAGCGTGAGAACTTTTCCTAAATACACCCCGGTAAAAAATAATAGAAGAGTGAGCAAAGGGCTCATATCGGATACCTTCAAAACATATTTATGGATGATAGTAAACGCCAATACCCAGAAGATCAACACCGGAGGATTGAGGAATGCCAACAGGAATCCAGTTAAAAATTTAGGTATCTTGATTTTTTTTACTGACCTATTTTTCGATTTAATATTGAATGTATTTCGCAGCAAAAAGAAAGTACCGATTGAAATAAAAAGCACAAATATCGTGATTTGCACCCAAGGATTGTCCTTAAAATAATCTGAAAAATTCATCGCGCAATGAAGTGCAATTAAAGACAGCAACACTTCGCCTATTCCGGCACCCAAAACAACAAATAGCGCTTTTCTAAGGGTACCGTTGATGGTTGTGTTCACCACTACAATATTAGCCGCTCCCGGAGGAACCGCAGCAATGACAGCTGCAGCAAATCCAATAAATAAATATAATAATGCCATCAAAAATTAGTACGTCCTGAAAGCGGATAGCTTACAAAATAAAATGTAAACCAAGTGACTAATTTCATCGATACCTAATTTCCTGTAGAATCCTTCTTCGTTTTCTTCTTTCCAAAAATTCCGCCAAGGATATCTTTGACTATATCGGTAGTTTCTTCTTTTGTCGTTTTACCGGTGGTGGTGGTTGCGTCTTTTGGCTTATTATCACCCCCGATAAGATCTTCGAGTATATTTATTCCCTTAGCCTCCAGATCCTGCTTTTGTTTTTCAATGAGTTTTTGCGTAAGCGCCTTTACCGCAGTTTGGGTATTTATATTGATCTGAGGTTGGATCATGGTACCTTTTAAAGTCACGGGAATCACTACAGTCATTTTTTCGGTCTCATCGGGGTCGAGTTTTGCCAGTAATTTGTTTACCTCACCACCCAGGTACTTCGCGGGAACATCCATGGTGACATTGTAGTCGATACTCTTGTCCAAACCGTGA
Organism: Bacteroidota bacterium; assembly: GCA_004356305.1. GTDB lineage: Bacteria > Bacteroidota > Bacteroidia > Flavobacteriales > Flavobacteriaceae > Aureisphaera. The sequence goes on from SMXJ01000004.1 coordinate 24,636, forward strand.
CTACCCCTGGCGGTGATCTTGATTCCTTGTACATCAAAATTGAACGGTTTCACTACAATTCTTCCGTTGTTGAAATCCAGAGCCGTGGATACATTTCGCAAACTCAATTTGTCCATATTTAAGAACTTTACCTGC
>SMXJ01000074.1 GCA_004356305.1 Bacteroidota bacterium
ATCTTAGGACTGGAGGTTGGCGATTTTGAAGGTGCACTGGACTCAACACGTAGCGGGATCATTTACTTATCGGAAACCATTAGCGAGATAGCCTATCAAAAACCATCTGATTTCAAAGAACGGATCATCGCTAGTAAAGTAAGTGGAAATGACAACGGATTTAGTTTTAATAGTGCGCAGGATGCCAATTTCTCCTTCTATGAGAACAGCATTGACCTCAATGCTGCCATAGTATCTCCTATTGCAGTCAACGCCATGGGTTATTACAGATACAAACTGGATGGTGTATTTTACGAAGGCAGCAAACTCATCAATAAAATAATCGTAACACCGCGCAGACCCAAAGATCGTGTGTGGGAAGGGGTGATCTATATAGTAGAAGACGATTGGCAATTGTATGGTGCGGAGCTAAAAACGAATGGAGAAGCCATACAAGTTCCTTTTATTAAAGAATTGATCTTTAAGCAGAATTTTACCTTCGATGAGGAAGAAGATGCCTGGATAAAAATTTCGCAGGCCATAGATTTCAGTTTTGGATTTTTCGGCTTTAATGGTGACGGAAGGTTTATAGCGAACTACAGCGATTATAATTTTCACCCTGAATTTCAGAAAACATCATTCGGCAATGAGGTCTTATTTTTTGAACCCCTGGCAAACAAGAAGGACAGTCTGTTCTGGAGGAAAATACGCCCCGTACCACTTACCTTGGAGGAAGTAAACGATTATACGCGTAAGGATAGCATTCAGGAATTACGAAAATCGGAAGTATACCTGGATTCTATCGATGCAAAAGGAAATAAAGTGGGAATCCTCGATCCACTCTTCGGGTATACTTATAATAACAGTTATCATAAATGGCGACTCGAATATAAAGGCCCATTACCCGGTGTGAATTTCAATACCGTTCAGGGCTGGAACGGTGGCCTGGGATTGAATTACTTTAAATGGTATGATGATAATCGTACCAAATGGATCTCAGCAAACCTAAATACCACCTATGGATTTGCAGATGACCGGCTACGTTTTACTGGAGGAATTACCAAAAATTTCAATCGCATCAACAGGCTTCGCCTTTCTTTGTCGGGCGGAAGCAGTGTAGTACAATTTAATGCAGATGAACCTATTTCACCTTTGATCAACAGTATCTCTACCCTGTTCTTTGAGAGGAACTATATGAAGGTCTACGAGCTCAATTATATTCGTGGGAGCTGGAGTCAGGAGTTATTTAACGGACTTCGAATTTTCACCCATATTAGCTATGAAAACCGAAATCCCCTATTCAATACCACAGATCAGGTTATCATTCCCAATGACGGCGTGGAATATACTTCAAACAACCCCCTGGACCCAACCGACTTTACCACGGGGGCAATTGTAAAACACAATATTGTTAAGGCGCATGTTTCGACAGAGATCACTTTTGGGCAAAAATATATGACCTATCCCGATGGGAAATACAATTTGGGGAGCGGTACATACCCTCGTCTCTCCCTGGGCCTTGAAAATGGGGCAGGAGCCAGTGACAGTGAATACAATTACACTCAGATAAAAGCACGTCTGCGCCAAGACATCAATCTGGGTACTGCGGGCGATCTCGCCTACAATCTGAGGGGAGGGACCTTTTTTGATGCCGATGGTATTTCTTTTGTGGATTATCGGCATTTCAATGGGAACCAGACACGGATTGGAACATCGTTTCGATATACCGATGTTTTTAATCTGTTGCCTTATTACCGATTAAGCACTAACAAAAGCTACTTTGAAGGCCACGTGGAGCACAACTTCAAGGGATGGATCCTTGGAAAGATCCCAGGCCTAAACCAATTAAATTTCAATCTGGTGGCAGGAGCTCATTTATTAAGTACAGAAGATAATAAACCATATACCGAGATCTCCATAGGCCTGGACAATATAGGCTGGGGAAAATTTCGCTTCCTACGGGTGGATTATGTACACTCCTATTTTGATGGAGAAAGTAAGGGCGCCTTTGTTTTTGGATTGATATTTTTAAATCTGATCGATTAAGCCACTACCGTTCTGGACCCGCGTCCAAGGGAGAGGAATCTCTTAGATTCATCACTAGCCTCCAAGCATCACGCCTGGTAATTCGTAGTCGAATCGTTTAGTTGTGAGTAAAAGATTTTCGATAATTCTCGCTTCTGATTTCTGTCTTCAATAAGATCCGGAAACGAGTTCGGGATAAGCGATACGATTGGCATTGAGCGCACCTGAGTGATTCGCCAGCGGCGAATTGTATAGAAGATCACAATACCCAACGTCCTGATTACTTCTGTCTTCCGACTTCCAGCTTTTTCCGTATCTTTAAAAACACTCTATTAACAACAGAATAATGAAACTATTCACCTTATTATTTTCGATACTATTTCTGCTTGGCTGTCAGGAAAAAGAGTCGGTAAAAAATGTAAAACTGCAAAACACATCAGATTGGGCTTTTCCCTACTTTGAAAAAGTGGATAGTATCAATCCCATTATGAGCCCGTCTGCCGAGTTGGAGTTTAAAGACCCCATAACCGGCGCTGTCATAAAATGGGAAGAAAGGAATGTTCTCAACCCAACAGCCGTTGTAAAAGACGGTAAGGTGTATCTATTCTACAGAGCACAGGACCTGGCAGGCACCTCCCGTATCGGTATGGCTATTAGTTCAGACGGACTCCATTTTGAGAAAATGCCTGCGCCTGTCTTTTATCCCGATAGCGACTCGATGAAAATATACGAATGGAACTACAAAAAGAGCGAAGCCGAACAAGAAAACTCCGAAGACTGCTATTTCTGCTACTTTGATGGGGTTGAAGACCCTAGGATTGTGGAAAGTGAAACCGGAGAGTATTTTATGACCTATACGTCTTATGATGGTAAAACAGCGAGACTGAGTATTGCCTCATCAAAAGACCTGAAGACCTGGGTGAAACATGGCCTGGTAATGAAGGATGAAAAACACAAGGATACCTGGTCCAAGGCCGGAGCGATCGTAAGTGAATTGATCGACAACAAAATTGTCGCTAAAAAGATCGATGGAAAGTACTGGATGTATTTTGGAGATACGAATCTTTTCATGGCTTCCTCCGGTGACCTTATAAACTGGAAGGTAGCCGAAAACGAAGAGTCCGGTAAAAGGATCTCGGTATTACATCCGCGTATGGGTTACTTTGACAGCAGATTGGTAGAACCCGGCCCTTATGCCTTGATAAGGGATGAAGGTATTTTATTGATCTACAATGCCAGTAACGCCGCAAATTTCAGTGATCCTGCACTACCAAAATTTACCTATGCCGCCGGGCAGGCGCTATTCGACAAAGAATCACCCTATAAATTGATCGACCGAACCGAAAGTTATTTCATCCATCCGGATAAGGATTATGAAAAAGTAGGCGAGGTAAATGAGGTTTGTTTTGTGGAAGGCCTGGTTTACTTTCAGAAGAAGTGGTTTTTATACTATGGAACCGCCGATTCCAAAATTGCGGTTGCTATTTACGATCCTTTGAAAGACCGGTAATAGCATAATGATATTTTTTTTATTTACTCCTTATCCTCCAATAGTGGTACAAACCGATATTCACCGTATTCTTTTTTCTTGAAATCGTTTTCACTCTTACGGGTGAAGACCGTCATGATCTGTGAGCTTATACCTAACGGAATAACAAGCCTTCCTCCTACTTTCAATTGCGCCAACAATGGCTTCGGAACAAAAGGCGCCCCTGCGGTAACCACAATACCATCGAAAGGCGCAAACTCGGGCAATCCTTTATAACCATCACCAAAAACCATTTTCTTTGGTCGATACCCGATCTTTGGAAGAAACAAGCTGTTCTTCTTGAACAACTCATTTTTACGCTCTATAGTGTAGACTTTCGCACCTATTTCTAATAACACCGCACATTGATAACCACTACCCGTACCTATTTCGAGTACTTTATCGCCTTTTTTAACTTCCAACAATTCGGTTTGGCGGGCGACTGTATACGGTTGTGAGATGGTTTGGTTTGCCCCAATGGGAAAGGCTTTATCCACATAAGCATGATCAATAAAGCCGCTATCCATAAACCAATGCCTCGGTATGGTACCGATGGCATCCAAAACGTTTTTATCGGCAATCCCTTTCATCTTAAGGGTTTTGACCAATTTATTTCGCATTCCTTTGTGAGTAAACGTGTCTTTCATCAAGGCTTAATATATTTCAATTGGATATACTTTACAGGTATTTTGATTTAAATAATAATCTGTATTTTTTCAGAAACAAAGCTAGTAAATCCATCTCGTAAAACGTGAATGGTGTTCGTAAATTTCACTCAAAAAAGGTATCTTTGTGCAAAAATAACGCCCATGCTAAAAGCCGGAGTAATAGGTGCGGGCCACCTGGGGAAAATTCACTTAAAACTACTCAACCAATCCGAGAAATATCAGCTCATCGGGTTTTACGATTCAGATACTATTGCATCCAAGAAAATTTCCGATGAATTGGGTTATAAAAGTTTTCCGTCTATGGAGGCATTGATCGAGGCCTGCGATGTCATCGATGTGGTTACGCCTACTATTCATCATTTCGAATGTGCTAAAAAAGTAGTGGAAGCGGGAAAACATCTGTTTATTGAAAAGCCCATCACCCAAACGGTTGAGGAAGCCGAGAAACTTTTAGTGCTGGCTTCAGAAAATAATGTAAAGGGACAAGTAGGTCATGTGGAGCGATTCAATCCGGCATTTATGGCGGTTCGCGATAAATTTGAAAATCCTATGTTCATTGAAGCCCATCGCCTGGCAGAGTTCAATCCGCGCGGAACCGATGTACCGGTAGTACTGGACTTAATGATCCATGATATAGACGCCATCTTGAGTGTGGTCGATTCTGAAGTGAAAAATGTGTATTCAAGCGGAGTTTCGGTGATCTCTGAAACACCGGATATCGCCAACGCCCGAATCGAATTTGAAAACGGATGTGTTGCCAACCTTACGGCAAGCCGTATCTCCATGAAAAAAATGCGGAAGGCTCGTTTCTTTCAAAAGGATGCCTATATCTCTGTAGATTTTTTAGAAAAGCAATGCGAGGTGGTAAAAATGAAGGATGCTCCTAAAGACCCAGACGATTTTGCCATGATCCTCACCAATGCCGAAGGGGTAAAAAAACAGATCTATTTTGATAATCCTGAAATAGAAGTTAACAACGCCATCTTAGACGAACTCGATACGTTTGCAGACGCCATTGTGAATAATACGACCCCGGTAGTTACTCTACAACAAGGCACCAATGCACTGAAAGTCGCGATGCAGGTTATTGAAAATTTTAAAATGCAATAGTCTAATATCTAACATCTTATTACTAACATCTAAAATCTAAATATGAAGAATGTAGCTGTGATCGGAGCCGGAACTATGGGTAACGGAATTGCCCATACCTTTGCTCAATTTGATTATAAAGTGCAACTCATCGATATCTC
>SMXJ01000075.1 GCA_004356305.1 Bacteroidota bacterium
AAAATGTTCCTACCATTAATTTTATCGCATTAGAGAAAACCATCCATGGTAATACAGGTTGTAATAGTTTCTTCGGAAATTATACAATTGATCATTCGGCTTTGTCATTCAATGATATAAGCTCAACGGAAATGGCCTGTGAACAACCCATTATGGATGTTGAAAACGCGTTTTTACAAGCGCTTCGAAACACAGGCACATACGATATTGAAAATAGTGTATTAACCCTGTACTCGAAGAGCGACCGAAGTATTATCCTGGTAGCCATAAAAAAAACAGCTTCCAAAGATTAAAATGACAATAGAAAAGATACAATATGAATTGATAGACGAGTTTGCGCTCTTTGATGATTGGATGGATAAATACCAACACCTCATCGATTTGGGAAAGTCATTACCTTTGATAGATCAATCCGCTAAAATTGATGATAAACTGATTAAAGGTTGTCAAAGTAAGGTATGGCTCGATGCGCAAATGGTAAATGATGATGTCGTATTTACAGCAGATAGTGACGCCATTATAACAAAGGGATTAATCGCAATATTAGTTCGGGTATTTTCGCGTCAATCACCCAAATCAATAGTACATGCAGACACAAATTTTATCGATGAAATAGGACTAAAAGAACATTTATCTCCCACTCGTGCCAATGGCCTGGTTTCAATGATCAAGCAAATGAAATTGTACGCTCTGGCCTACCAAGCACAATTAAATTATAAAGAATGAGTACTACTGAAATAAACACCAACGAACTCGGAGAAAAAATTGTCAATGTGCTTAAAACCATTTATGACCCGGAAATCCCTGTCGATATTTATGAACTCGGACTTATTTACGACGTGTTTGTCAATGAGGATTTTGAAGTAAAAATCCTTATGACATTGACCACTCCCAACTGTCCCGTGGCAGAATCCTTGCCCCTGGAAGTTGAGGATAAGGTCAAAAGTCTTAAACCGGTGAAGGATGCCGAAGTAGAAATTACCTTCGATCCTCCTTGGACGCAAGAATTGATGAGTGAAGAGGCGAAATTGGAACTAGGTATGTTGTGATTTTTAATACCAACCAGTTCCATGGGAGCTTGGTGGTTGTTTTAAAGTTTTTGTAATTTTTTAAACACAAAAACTTTAAAACTTTCCGGTAGATAAACGAAATGAGTGAAGGGGCGAAGTTGGAATTAGGATTGCTTTAAATCATCACTTACAGATAACCGCGCTGTTACATCATTGCGGACTTTGTGGTTAAAAAGCTTTTAAACCTATACATTGAAAGATAAAATTGTCAATAGAGTTGCGAGCAGCAAACTGGTTACTTTGGACCTGGAGGAATTATACCCAGATGGCCCTCGACTCGCTATAGATATTTCAAATTGGCTTCTGGAAGGAGTGGTACTTCACGAAAAAGATTTTAGAGAACATCTGGTAAATAACGATTGGTCCCAATACAAAAATGCCTATGTTGCCCTACATTGTTCCGCAGACGCTATTATTCCCGGATGGGCCTATATGTTGGTTTCGCTTCAATTAACCCCTATTGCCCGAATGGTGATTGTGGGTACGATAAACGACTTGGAAACTCTTATTTTTTCTGAAATTATCGCACAAATGGATCTTTCAGTATATAAAGATAAACCGGTTATTATCAAAGGGTGTGGCCACAAGCCTGTTCCGGAAAATGCCTTTGTATGGCTAGCTCAAAAACTGCGCCCCATCGCTAAAAGTATTATGTACGGGGAAGCTTGCTCCTCGGTTCCTTTGTACAAAAAAAGCAAGTAGTTCAAAATCCGATTTCCTTCATTTTTATCGAACAAATCTATTTATCAAAAACATTGTTTTATTCTTGATAGTATTAATCCTAAATTAGGGTTTTCAACTAAAAATAATCGCCATGTTAAAACAGTTATTGATCTGTGTATTACTTGCAATATCATTTATTGGATTCGCTCAAGAAGACGAAGAGAAAGAAACACCCAAAGAGAGGTGGACCAAAACGGGAAACATTTCTTTACTGTTTAGCCAGGCCGTATTTAATGCCGAATGGCAAGGGGGTGGAGTGTCTAATTTTTCGGGTAATTTTAAGGGGGATTACGATTTTAATTACCTCAAAGGAAAAATTAGCTGGGATAATAAAATTCTGGCCGAATATGGTATTACAAAGATCGAGAGTGAAAAAAATACAAAAAAAACCAATGACAGGTTGGCATTTACTTCGATTTTGGGGAAGCAGATCAAGGAGTCCTTATGGTCCTATTCCATTTTTTTATATTTTAAAACCCAATTTGATTCGGGTTATGAAGAAACCGACCGTGAAGTAAATGTCAATGGTGAAATAATTACCATCACGGACCGTACCAAAAACTCAAAGTTTCTTTCTCCTGCATATTTACAGTTTGGACCGGGTTTGCTTTGGAAAAAAAGCAAAAATTTAAAAGTGAATATCTCACCGATTGCAATACGACTCATCTTTGTTGATGGACAATTTACCGATCCAAATGATCCCAGAAACCGATTGGACGACGATATGGAGTATTTTGGTGTGGCAGCCAATAAGACCTTGCGATTTGAATTTGGAGCATCGGTGAGCGGATACGCCAAATTTGATATTATGCCTAATGTAAGTATGGAGAATCTACTGAATCTGTATAGTGATTATCTCTCAGACCCTCTAAATGTGAATATCGATTATACAATGAACCTCAATCTGTCTGTAAACAACTGGATTATTGTGAATTTAACATTTCAGGCGATATATGAAGATAATGCTATTCAAGGATTCCAGATAAGGGAGGCACTTGGTATAGGTGTCACCTATGGATTCTAATATCGGTCTATAAAGTATAAAATGATAAAGCTCTATTAAAATTTTCTTGTGATAGGGTTATTCAATATATTTTGGATATAAAAAGTTGTTATACGGGAAACGGGTCACATGAATTTCCCTAACTTTTTGATACAATGTCTTTCTGAATTCCTCCAGATTGTCTTTAGTCAATGCCGAAATAAATATGGCTCCTCCATTTTCGTGATTCATCCAGGTTTGTTTCCATTCTTCAAGCGTATAATGCACTTTGGTTTTTAAGGTCACCAAATCGTCTTCATGGAGCACTTCGGGTTCATAAGCATCAATTTTATTGAAAACCATCAAGGTGGGTTTTTCGGTTCCAACAATTTCATCCAAAATACTATTTACCGATGCGATATGATGTTCAAAAGAAGGGTGCGAAATATCTACAATGTGCAATAACAGATCTGCCTCTCGAACTTCATCAAGAGTACTCTTGAACGACTCTACCAATTGAGTAGGTAATTTTCTAATAAACCCAACCGTATCACTGAGTAAAAAAGGTAGGTTCCCTATCACCACTTTTCGAACCGTGGTATCAAGGGTTGCAAAGAGTTTGTTCTCGGCAAAGACCTTACTTTTACTAATTACGTTCATCAAAGTTGATTTCCCCACATTAGTGTATCCCACCAAAGCCACTCTTACCAAAGCACCCCGATTCCCACGTTGCACGGCCATCTGTTTGTCTATGGAAACAAGCTTCTTTTTCAATAATGAAATGCGATCTCGAACGATACGACGGTCTGTTTCAATCTCGGTTTCACCGGGTCCACGCATACCAATACCCCCTCTTTGTCTTTCCAGGTGAGTCCACATTCCCGCTAGCCGGGGCAGTAAATATTCATATTGTGCCAGTTCCACCTGAGTACACGCATAGCTGGTTTGTGCACGCTTTGCGAAAATATCCAATATCAAATTAGTGCGATCTATGATCTTACACTTAAGGATCTTTTCAATATTCCTCTGTTGTCCCGGAGAAAGTTCATCATCAAAAATTGCGGTACCTATATTATTAGTATCAACAAAATCCAGCACTTCTTCCATTTTACCGGTCCCGATATAGGTCTTCGGATTGGGCTTCTCCATTTTTTGCGTGAATCGCTTTACCACTTCTCCTCCCGCCGTGTATACCAAAAACTCAAGTTCATCTAAATATTCCCGAGATTTTTCCTCATCCTGTAATTTAGTAATAAGGGCGATGAGCACTACTTTTTCATATTCTATTTCTTGTTTTTCGGGCATGTAATTAATTATTGAACAAAGGTACAAAAGAGTTTGTTGGTGATTTTTGTATTTTAGGTTCAAATTATTTTCAAATGCAGGAAACTACTTCAAAAAAAACCAACCATTTCTCTATCGGTTTTTACAATCTTGAGAATCTATTCGACACTGTGGACGACCCTGAAACCCTCGATGATGATTTTACCGAATTTTCTGATAAAAAATGGAATGAGAAACGATTCAGGAAAAAAATAAAGAAGCTGGGACGAGTTATTTCAAACATTGGTTACCGAGATATTAAGCATCCACCCGTACTTTTGGGTGTTGCTGAAGTAGAAAATGCCGGGGTACTGGATGCATTGGTCTCATCAAAATTTCTTAAGAAAAAAGACTACGATTATGTTCATTTTGACTCACCGGATGAACGTGGTATTGATACCGCTTTATTATACCGCAAGGAATATTTTTTAGTAGTGAAAAAAGAAACTTTCACGGTGTATCTGACCGATGAGAAGGGTGAACGTGATTACACCCGTGATATCCTGTATGTCCATGGAATGCTCGAAGATCAATCCCTCCATATATTGGTCAACCACTGGCCTTCACGAAGAAATGGTACTAGGACGACCGAACACAAACGCCTCGCCGCCTCAGAGCGTAACCTCGAGATAATTGAGCGTATTTATGAAGAAGAAGTCGATCCCAAAGTAGTGATCATGGGCGATTTTAATGATGACCCTCAGAGTGAAAGTATCAAACGATTGATGACGCGGCGATTTTACAATCCCATGGAGGTCCTGTTGACAAAATACGAGGGAACCTTAAGCCACAAAGGTAAATGGCACCTGTTTGACCAAATAATTATATCCCACAATTTCTTATTGGGACATGACAATCCATTTCAATATAAAAGTGCAAATATCTTTAGTCCAGACGATATAAAAGAATACAAAGGAAGGTATAAAGGGTTGCCGTTCCGAACCTATGGAGGAAAGAAATACCTCGGCGGATTTAGTGATCATTTCCCTGTTTATTCCATTTTCACAGTAGATTAACTCTATGGTTACAACGCCTTAACTTTTATCGTGGATTTCACTCTTTTTATCTAAAAAGAGCTACATTTAAGGCCTTATTTATATATTTTAGTCTATCATAAAAATCTTAACCAAAAAAATGAATACACTGCTATCTTTCCATGGCCCTCATGGAATAAATAAAACACGAACATTTTTTTCTATTCTTTTACTAAGTTTTTTCTTTTTCTCAAGCTATAATTCAAAGGCACAAGGACCCGGTTCACTCTTTGTGGATGCCGGACCCGATATAACTGAAGAATGTGGCAACGGAAAAGGCTGTGTAGATATTACAGCTACTTTTTTAGAAACCTTCGAAACTGCCAGTTTAAATTATACGGTAAACTCGATCGATTATAACCCTCCTTTTCCATTTGATGGATTGGCGAATAGTTTAAATCCCGACATAGATGACGCATGGTCAATTGTTGAAAACCTTCCGTTTGACTTTTGTTTTTTCGAAAATATTGAAACTCAATTTCAAATTGGGTCTAACGGTGTGATCCGTTTTGATGTTGATCCCGGGGATACCACAAATGGATGGCAGTTTACCGAGGATTTACCGAACAACTCCAATCCTACTCTTGGCGAAGCTAATGTTTTCACTCCCGGACATGATATTGATCCATCGGTTTCCACAACAGAGGAAATTGGTTATGAAGTTTTAGGCGAATTCCCAAACAGGGTATTGGTTGTTGCTTACTTCGAAGTTCCTCTGTTTTTTGGAACTTGTAATTCATTATTGGCCACTCAGATGGTAGTTTTTTATGAATTTTCCAATGTTATCGAAATATATATGCAAGATAAGCCTGTATGTCCTACATGGAATGACGGGAATGCGACCCTGGGTATTCAAAACAACGATGGCGACATCGCCTTTGTTCCTCCTGGGCGGAATACATCAGATTCTCCATGGCAAACAAATGATGAGGCCTGGCAAATTTCGCCTGTGGGTGCGCCTACCTATAGCTTTGCCTGGTTAGATTCCGATGGGAATGTACTGGGAACAGATGCAACTATCGAGGTTTGCCCTGATGGTAGTGAGACCTATACAGCACGAGTTACCTATACCAATTGTAATGGAGAAATCGTAGTACTTACTGATGATGTTACCGTTACCTTTACCAATTCCTATACCGTTGATATTGGTGAGAATCAGGAATTATGTGATGTTAAAAAACTTGAACTTACTGCTGAATTGACCGGTGCCGACCCGGCCGATGCTACTTTCTTATGGAGTACCGGTGAGACAACACAGTCAATCATAGTATCTCAAACCGATGATTATAGCGTCGAAGTAAACGTGGATGATTGTATTGAAACAGATTCTATCAGCTTAGTATTTAACGAGAATCCGGATATAGACCTTGGAGCTGATTTTGCGACTTGTTTTGAAGAAGTCATAATCTTAGACGCTTCACCTTCTAATTACGATCCAACAGAAGTTACTTACGAGTGGTC
>SMXJ01000076.1 GCA_004356305.1 Bacteroidota bacterium
AGTCTTGCACTTATTGCTATCATTAGTTGTAAAAATGACGCTAAAAAAGTAGAGGATAAAGATGAAGTGATCGTAGAAGAAGTGGTGGAAGAAGTTAAGCAGCTTCGAAAAGAAATTAACTTTACTCTAGAGCCCAAAAGTGACTCGGAGGCTGCCGGTAAAGTATCAATTTCTGTTAAAGATGGTGTGGTAACTTTGGAAGCTAGTCTTTATGGCTTAGATGCCGGTACTCATGCCATCCACATCCACGAAAAGGCCGATTGTTCCTCGGCAGATGGAAAATCTACCGGAGGTCACTGGAATCCAACATTTGAAGCTCACGGAAAATGGGGTGCTGAAGGAGGTTACCATAAAGGGGATATCGGAAATTTTGAAGTAGGTGAAGATGGATATGGGAGAGTTATTTTTACTACAGACAAATGGTGTATTGGCTGTGGCGATGATAAAAAAGACATTCTTGGAAAAGCTATTATCGTACACCAGGGAACAGACGACTTCAAATCACAACCCAGTGGCGCTGCCGGAGCCAGAGTGAGCTGTGGTGGGATAATAGAATAAGGATCCAGATTATTAATTCCAAAGTGCTTCAATTATCTTAAGTGAAAAATGAAACACTTTCCTAATGATCGGTCAATTGATTTTTGAAAAATAATCAATTATAAATTCACATAATTTTTTAAATAAAAAAACCTTCCAGGGATAGGAAGGTTTTTAATTATCTGATATAAATGTTTCTTTTTAGGGACGGTCAACCGTTTACTTTATGTTTCATTTATTTAATACTGATTACTTTGAATTGTATAAGTCAAAAAGCTTGCCAAAACTATACTTTATAAAAAAAAGCCCTGAAAAACAGGGCTTTTAGTAATTGGGTTGTCAATTATAGTTTTACAATTTGCTTAACTGTGGTTGAAAATTCGGTATCAATATGTACAAAATACATCCCCTGTGCCAATGGTTTGATAGAGAAATTGGTATGGGTTCCTGCATTTTGCAGATCGATGGTTTGTATAGTTCTACCATTCACATCGGTTATTGTAATGCCAGTCAGCATTTCGTTACTATTATTAACCAAAGTAAGAAGCCCTTGTGTTGGGTTAGGGAACAATACCATTTGATTACTCAACACATTGTCATCCAATCCTAATATTAAGTTAACCGTTACGGTAAACGTACATGTTGCTGTATTAGCTGAATCATCTTCAGCAGTAATTGTGATCACAGTCGTGCCAAGGCCCACTTGAGTTCCTGCCACAGGATCCTGTGTTAACGTTGGAGGATTAGTACAGTTATCTGTTGCAACAGCATCAACTGTATAATCGGGCAGGGTAAATAATTCGCCTTCGTTAATTTCCACAGTTTGATCTGCGGGACAAGTAAGTGTTGGATCTTCATTATCAACAACGGTCACAATTTGAGTACAAGTAGCCGTATTTCCTGCCGTATCGGTTACCGTCCAGGTTACCGTTGTATCTCCTAACGGGAAACTACCCGGAGCATTATTCGAGGTTGTTTCACCGGCACAGTTATCAGTGGTAGTTGGTGATCCAAGTGCAACTCCGGAAGCTGTACACTGTCCAGCATCCGTATTCACCGTTACATTAGTAGGACAAGAGATCGTGGGAGGAAGTGCATCTGCAATTACTTCCGCTTCGGCTCTATCACCTATACATCCCTGGTACCCAAGGTTTATATCGGCGTTCGGGACTCCATAATCTGAAGTAAGACATCCCCCTGCCCAGTTCGTAGCATCATCACTATCATTATCTCTTCTATAAGAATCGTTACAGGTACTTCCAAAATCGGCTCCGTTACCGGTCCAATCGAGATCAGCTGCCGTAATATTAAATCCATTGACAGTTACGTTAAATGTTCCGATTTCAGCTGCGGAGGTGTTCCAAAATACCGTATCCACTACATTACCATTATCGTCTATGATCAATATCCATCCTGGGCTACCATCATTCCAGAAAATGTTAACACCCCATTCTTGAGAAGATCCTCCAACTTCATCCCAGAATCTCGCTGAATCTGCGCCCATGGCGCCTAATGGTTGAACTACCGAATTCACTGCATTGATATCTGAATATGGCTGATCACTCACGGCCACACTATATCCTGTATAATCTGCCGCCAGGCCAACATTTTGAATTTCCAACTTATCCGCTTGAAGGGTAATTTCAGAGATCTTCAATTGAGATGGCGGTCCCGGAGGGGTTTCTTCGGCATACACACTGGTAGATCCGGTAGGCACAAACGAGTATGACGTTCCGGTAGCTAATAAGGTTCCTCCTGTTGGAGCATCAAACCAACGAATAATATTGTTACTATCGAATGGAACTGCGGTAACAGTCACCATATCTCCAACACAGAAATCCGATACTCCCGTAGCGGTTGGTGATGCCGGTATTGCCAATACCTCGATCGTATCACTTGCCGATGATGCCGTTGAACATGGCCCGTTAGGAACATCGTAGGTAATCGTATGTACTCCAACTCCCGCTACAGCAGGGTCGAATGAGTAAGTAGCTCCGTTTCCATCATCGGTAACACCGGTACCACTATAAACACCGCCCGAAGGAGTTCCACCGCCAAGGCCCGTTAATTCAGGATCGTTCGCACAAACATCGTTTGGAGCTGTAAAAGCTGCTACACCTGAAGGGGTTTCAAAATTCTCTGTTCCGTCACTTCTGCTACTCGATGAACCCTGATCCGCATTCACACCCAATCCTCTTTTTGCAAAAGCGTCCCATAGAGTACATTCGTTTGCACCTCCATAAATAGCTAAGTCCGCTGCAAAGATCGCATCTCTTCCATCAACGAATCCCGGGCTACAAGGCTGTAATTTCATTCCTTCGGTAACCAAGGCCATAGCCATCACGTTACCAGCATCAAGATTCACATCTCCGGTAAAATTGTAAATATCCGGGTCCCAACCATGGTCATCGATCAACGCCCAAGTCACTTCCCAAAGCATTGTTGCCCAAACAGAGCCCACTCCGTGAGGAACAACTTCTGTTTTGATATAGTCATACGTTTGAGGGTTTAAGGTAATATCTGTATTGTAAGGGAAAGATCTAATTCCGGGGCCATTTGCTCCTTGACCAAATAAGTATGTACCTACAGCTCTTCCGTCTGTTCCTGTATCTCCAGGCTCAATAGTCATAACTACACCATACCAGTCACTCCATCCTTCTCCCATTTGTTCTTGGTTACCTAAACAACCCACATTGTTTGGACCCCCTGTAAGACGGTTCGAAATACCATGACCGTATTCGTGTATGATCACAAGGTTATCAAAATCTCCGTCTTTATCTCCACAAACATACATCTGCATTCTTGGATTGCCTCCGTCTGCCGGAGTTCCAAAGTTTGCGTTGCATGTGCCGGAACCATCTTGTGCTTCCGCATTTACCGAGTCACTTCCCGCGCCACCGTTTCCATAGTTGTTTTCCTGGAAGTTCCCGGCAACTTCATCAAAACCGTATTGGTACAATACATCATGTATGATGTTGTTCCAGTAAAACAAGTTTGTAATTGCAGCGTCCTCATATTGAGTGCCTGCAGAATAAATTTGACTGAACGGATATCCTGTGAATTCTAACGAACTTCCACCATCGGGCTGATAGCCGGGGTTATCCCCATCTTCATAGGAATTGGTATTGTTACCTCTGGTCACCGTGTATTCAGCTCCGGAAGCACCATCTGTGTCGTGCCAACCAAAAGGAGAGGCTGTCGGGTCTGCAGGGGTTACTTCAATGGTTCTGGATCCAAAATAGGGACTCTCTATTGGGATAGCGAAAACTTCATAACTATCTACGAGGAATCCTGCAGCCGACAAAGCAGCTTTTTTGGTAATTGCCTCATTATAATTTGGTATATCATATAAGTTTTTATGATAATCAAGCGTTTCGTGGATACCGTGATCATGAACAAAATTACAATCGGACATCCAATTCACCTGATCCACAATGGCACCTGAAGTAGCGTCTACTCTTACACTCCACCAGTTTTGTTGTGCTATTTCCTCTATAGACAGGTCCCAGGCCAAAACCAGTTCTCCAATTTGATTCATTTGATACACCAGTCTCGCCGGAATATCACTTAAAGAAATACCCCCCTTGCTTAAAACTGTTTCCCGGGCAATATTATTCTCTAAACTTATTACTGAAATATCACCACTACCATTGTAATTAAAATAATCAGCTGCACTTTGCACCGCCTGGACGGCCGTATAAGCAGGGCTCGCCGATCCGGTTGCTTTTGAACCCAAGTCCGCGATAAAACGACTATTGGACTTTAATACATCACCATCAGGAAATAGGTGAACACTGGACTCAGATCCATAAATTTCAATACCGTTAAAGGTTTGGCGATAATAAATATGGTGAATTCCACTTACACTACTGGTATGTTGGTTAGTTACTACCCAATTTGTGTCTTGCGTTGAGATCTTGTTGTTCTCCAACAGTTGATTGATCTGTTGGTCGATAATTTGCTGAACATTTTGTGCAACTACTTGTGCTGAAAGGCCAAATACGAGAGCGCACACCATTAGCAGGTTATGTTTTTTCATGGTTAATAGTTTAGGTTAAAATTCAATAGGGATTTTAGATTCTCGCAAATCTATTAAAATGAAGGGGTTTTCCCAAATAATTTAACGCTCTATTTCCTACTTTTTTGCTATTGCGCCTATGAAAATCGGTATTTATTGTAGAATATCTAACATTTCACCCGTTTTATCACTATTTCCGTAGAAACAAAAAGTAGAACTATTGGATGCCGTGCCGAGTTTATTCTTCTGCAAAATATAAGATATATCCAAAATTTAAAATAATAGCTCTAATCAGAAATTACCGCTTAATCAACCTCTTTAAAATGATATCACCCTTAGTCTGTATGGTTAAAAAGTAATTTCCTGCAGACAATTCAATAATTGGAATGGGTACATGTATATCGATGGTGTCCAGTTTGATCGCTTTTATCAATCTACCGTTAATATCGCGAATCTCAACTAACAATAATCGCCGGCCGGTAGGATTGAAAATTATCACTTCCTCATTTGAAGGAACCGGATACAAATGCACGGCAGTTGTAAAATCCAAACTTGGATCACCTGTCTCTAATATCTTGAATAAAAATACACATTCAGAGCTATTTCCGGCATCATCTGTTGCCTTCAGAGTAATGGAATGTTCCCCTACCGGAAGTTCGGTAAACGCAACAGGGTTCTGAGCCAAGGTTAGCTCATCTGAACAATTATCATAAGCAATACTTCTGATCAAAAAATTAGGAATCACATAACCTTCGTTTATATTCACAAATTCTACGATGTCTTCCGGACATTCAATGATTGGTCCGGTTTCATCTAAAAATATAGATAATTCGGTACTTGTTGAAGAGGCTGAGGCGCAAAAACTATCTTGTATTTCATAAGTGAGTTCTACTTCGCCAACTCCCGTGATAGAAGTGTCGACAGAAAAGGAAGTACCGTTTCCATCATCGATAATTCCAAATCCGCTATATACACCGCCTAAGGGTATTCCACCCGTCAAACCGGTTACCAATTCATCTTGAAAGCACACAGGAGAAATATTTGTGAGTTGGGCCACAACAGGGTACTCTGTATAATCTTCTGTTCCGTCCTCATTAGAACCGCTAAGCCCTTGGTCCGCATACAATCCTAAACCGCGTCTTGCAAACGCATTATAGATTATACAATCATTGTCAAATCCATAAATTTCTCTACTCGCTGTTATAATAGCGTCTCTGGCATCAATAAATCCAGGGTCACAGTACATTAATTTCATGCCTTCCATGATGATGGCCATAGCCATTATGTTTCCGGCTTCCTGATTAATATCACCAGTGAAATTATATATATTTTCATCAAACCCATAAACATCAATAAGTGCCCAGGTCATTTCCCATATCATAGTTGCCCAAACGGAGCCAACACCATGTGGTATAGAAGCATTTTTGATAGCATCATAAGTCATAGGGTTAACAGAAAAATCTGTGCTATAAGGATACTTTCTAATTCCTCCTCCATCCGGGCCTTGACCGAAGAAGAAATTTCCAATAGGCTTGCTATCAGTCGAAACGTCTGACGCGGAGAGTGTTAAAAAAAGTCCGAAATAATCTGCCCAGCCTTCGGTCATTTGTTCATCATTGCCCAAGCAACCATTGTTTCCGGAACCACCTAGAAGTCTATCTATAATTCCATGTCCATATTCATGCACGATCACAATATTATCGTAAGCCCCGTCTCGATCGTCACACAGGCCAATTACCATAATAGGCCTTACACCGTTGGATCCTGTGGCAGCAAAAGCCGTACAACCTATTCTCGCTTGAACTCTGGCGTCCATATCATCATGACTTCCTGACCCGGTCACATAGTTTATTCTTTGAAAATTACCACTGAATTCGTCAAAACCATAATGGTAGAAGACATCGTGGGCCAAATTATTCCAATAAAAAACATTGGTCAAGGACGCATCTTCATACTGGTTTTCCAGGGTGTAAACAGGATCGAAAGGATATCCTGTAAAATCGAGAAGCTGACCACCATCGGGTTGATAACCTATATTATCTCCTCTTTCGGATACAGAAACATTGTTTCCCTCTGTCAAATTACTCTCAGCTCCCTCAATCCCATCGATATCATGCCATCCATAGGGAGAAGCTGTTGGGTCTGCCGGATCTATTTCAACTATCCTTTCACCGTCGAATGGATTCGCCATTGGACTAGGGAAAACTTCATAACAATTTTCACAAATACTGACAGGCCTGTTTACAGTATATTTTGATGGCATATCGTATAAATTGGCGTGATAATCATATTCCATTTCATTTGAATACTCAGGAGCAAAGGAACAGCTTTGAATTCTATCTTTCCTATTGATAATTCTGCCCGTAACCACATCCAATTGTATGTCCCACCAATGAAGGTAATCCATTTCCAATATTGAAATTTCCCAAACCAATAAATAATCATTTTCTTCATTAATAATATAGACAAGTTTCACCGGAATTTCCCTCTGAGAGATCCCACCTCTACTGAACCATATCTCAGTTTTGTTATTTTCACTGCCTCTACTCAGCACGACAGGTTCCGTAATCTTATAGCCCATTTGTTCGACCATAGATTCCAAAGCAATTCTCGGTGAAATAGATGGAGAAGTACCCATGCGAATAAATGCTGAAATATCTCTGACAAATGATATATAAGAACTAAGTATCTCACCTTTTGGCGATATGTGTACACTGGATGAAGTTGCCTTAATTGGAATACCTTCAATGACTTGTTGGTAATAGATATGATGAATACCACTGGTACTGCTAATATGCTCGCTAGTGATCCGCTAATGGGTAACGGAGGTGTTAAAGTTGATTTCGCTTAAAACCGTTTGAACGATCGTATTGGAATCCTGAGACCAGCCTGGTTGAGGATAAAAACAAATAAAAAAAACGATCCATATATATAAAATTTTGACCATAAAGCAGTTTTAGAATAATTCAATCTTGTCAAGATACAACAAAGGGCAGTCCAACCATGTCAAAATATATCGCCATTCATAAATCAGGACTTTAATAATCGTACTGCCCGACCTTTAATCAGCCTAACTCTAACTTGGTTTTTCAGTATTTTAATTAATTTAGTCCGAAAATATACCACAAGCAAATTTATGCACCAACCCGATGTGCTAATATTGGAAATGCAGAATGGCAGTCACAATGCATTTTCTAAATTATATGAAATGTACTCCAAGGCGTTACATGGCGTCATTATTGCTATTGAAAGGGATTCTTTAATCGCTGAAGAAGTTTTACAGGATGTGTTTGTGAAAGTATGGAATAACTCAAATTCTTATACGATAGATAAAGGAAGATTTTATACCTGGTTGCTCAATATTGCAAGGGACGCAGCTATTGATACGACTCGTTCCAGGGCTTTTTAAAATTCCTCTAAAAACTTAACCACCGATAATTTCGTAAATATACTTGCAGGACATGATGATTTGTCGAAAAAAACCGATTCTATCGGGACGAAAAATATGTAGCCGCCTTAAAACCAGCATGTTTAAAGGGTCTCTATTTTTTTAGTCAATAATGGGCCTAGTTCAAAAGAAGCGTCCCTTAATCGCTTTTTGACAGAGGCCACTTTATCCGTAAGCTCATTGGCCTTGAATACCAATGTTGTATGGAATAAAGCCATGGGCTCGCAGGTCTTACCTTCCACATAAAGTTCAATGGTTCGTAAGGCCTCCTTAGTCATTCCATTTTTAAGTTGTGCTAAAGCCAATAGATGATAGCTCTCAGGAGTAGCTCTGTTTTGAACTTCTCTCTCTGCTAATTTCAGGGCTTTTACCGGTTCTGCTTCAGAATATATTTCGATCAGAAAGGTGTTATACATTTCCCCGTATTTACCGTCTTTCACCGCATTGACAAAATCAATTTGGGAGCTTTTTGCAAAGTCCACTTTTCCCTCAAATTCGTACAATTCGGCTTTAAAAAGATGATAATCTGGTAATTTGTGATTTATCATTACTGAATCCAATATTCTATGCGCCTCCTGTACATTATTTTCTTCGGAATAAATTATCCATGCTATGCTTTTCATTACATACGCATTATCCGGCTGCAGGGCCAGGGTATTCAAGTATAGTTCATAGGAATCCTTTATTCTTCCCGCATGCCCATAATAGTCCCCTAAATTGCTATAAGTCCATATTTTTAGGGCTTTGCTATCTCGTGATTCGGCAATTGTTTTGGCCTCCTCCAAATAGTGAATAGCATTTTCCAGATCGCCACGGTGATCACTCCATTTGGCAAGACGAATCAGGTAATGGTAGTCCTTCAGGTTTTTAATTTTACCTAAATATCCGTAAGCTTTCTCATAGTCTCCAACTTCCATAGCGGCATCAAATAACATCAGTTGAGTTTGATGTTTGTTCGAAGGGCCTTCAAGGGTGACCTGAAGTAGCGCATAAGCTTCCTTGAATCGATGCTGTGAAATATAATTGTGTGCCAGACCACGTGCAAAGGCATCTTTATCATTGGCTGATATTTGCATCCCCTTTTTATATAGTTTCTCCGCATTCCGCAGAAAATTGGGGTTACCGGTGGTTTGGAATAACAGATCATATACTCCCGCAAGCGGACCTAATTCTCCAACTCCGGAGCTATCGGGACGTAGTCGTTTAGACCAAAATTCCTTCGACGAAATCGCTTCTTCATAAGTGGGCCTGTTGGTGGTGGATAAATGCAGATCATAATCCTTAGGGTCGGTTATTCGTTTTTCACCAGGATCTGTTTTACAAGCGAAAATCAACAAAACAAATCCTGCTAAAATGCTCAATTTTTTCATAATCCATTAAAAAAGAAAAGAGCAACCTTATGTTGCTCTTTTCGATAATTTAGATTGTTTTCTACTGTGCGATGGGAGCTTCCATATAAGGGAATGGAAGAGTTAGGTCGCGGTCTCCGACATCCACGCCATCAGTTGTAAGCTGGGGAGTTCCATTATTACCGTCGAAACGAGTTCCTGTAGTCCCTCCAAACATCAGCGTTAAAGAGATGTCGATCACATCGTCTCCCAAAGTCCTTCCCGTAAATATATTGGTGCCATCAAAATAGGTAGTTGGCGCATTGGGAGCCACTTGCAAGGCATCAAAGTTCGCCAACAATCTGGTAAAATCCAGGGCGTCCAAACCAAGAATATTGGTTTCGTAATCCAATTCCAACCCCAGGGCATCTCCATATATATCATGATACAATTCTAAAGTCTCTTCGAAAGTTCTCTGAAAATTACTGGGATATAATATGGTGTCGTTTCTTCTTGAAACCACAGAAGTATTAAAGCTGTCTTTTACATCACCACTACCACTGAATACGGTATTCACGGCAGGTCTCCCTAAGACATCTTCCTGTACAAAAGTACCGGTAAAATCTATCCCACTAATACAAGGTTCGCAATCGGGTCCTCCACAATCTACTCCTTCTTCATCACCGTTTTGGATACCGTCACTACATGTTTCCTGCTCGATTACATTTCCGTTGTCATCTTCGTCTATACATTGCACAAATAATAAAGAAGTGCAAATGGCTAACGCTACTAGTTTTATGTTGTATGTTTTCATTTTTTTCTTCTTTAAAATTATTGTTTTCTTTTAGCTGACAGCCAGACATTATGGGCTCTGGGCAATCCACTGATGCCAAAGGAACCACCGATATGATCTGGAGCCTCTCCCAACATAAAATTCGGTACTTCAACTATTATAGCAAGTACATTTAGATTCTCGAAAAAATCGGTAGCTTGACCGGGTGGAAAGAATCCTTCAGGTGCAGCTGCCCCACTAGCCACTTCGTTAAATCTATTAAAATCGAAATAGAAGTAATCTCTCCTCGGTCCGGCAAAAAAGGATATTCCACTGGTAGTAGTAGAAATAAAAGTTTCCTCTGTTGTAGATATCTCCACCTGGCCTATACCATCATTCACATAAATATTACTCGACAAACCTGTATCTTCCGGCTCCACTTCCGAAAGGCCAAAGAAATACATAATACTATCGCGCCGTACCGCCTGGATCACAAGATCTTCAACAAAGTCACCTGTATTATCAATATTAAACTCTATTATAACGTCTTCATCAAAGACCGCATTTTCCGTTACCGTACCCGGCTCTAAAGGGCCTTGAATAGTGGCGACAAAAACCGTGGTGTTGGGATTATCACCCTCAAAAGCGTAGAAATCAGCGATATCTACCTTGGTTCCTGCCACCGCTGGCGCATCAATGTGGTCCGCGGCTATTAAAAAGACCGATAAAGCGGCGAAGCTCAATCCTCCAATGGCAGCAATAATTTTTGTTTTATTCATCATAAGAATGTTAGAATGGTTAAATTTACTTTCCAACTATTTACGTCGAAAGTACGTTTATGGTTTTGTGTAATATGTTAATATTTTGTTAATGCTTTAAATTTTACAACGTTACAAATTTAATAAATGAACCCCTCAACTTCAGGCTGGATACATAAATTTATCAACGAGTTTTCAAATCGATTACTTATAGACGAGTATAGTTCGCCAATCGTATTTTATGAGCGATTAAAAAACACCGGATTCATATACGGGGTTTCGGTAAATACACTACTTGAAGAGCCCATAAGTCATTTAAAACTGACCAAGGACGAATTCACTAAGGTAAATCTTTTTCATGCTTTATGGTTTACTTTTTATTCTGAAATACCTAAGGGAACTGACAAAGAAGCCATTGATAGTATAGTAACTTTTTATCAATCGATAGAACGAGGTAAACGTAGTTTTTTACAGAAGTTGAGTTTTTCCAAAAGTCCTTCGGAGAACCTCGAGAAAATTATTTCGGCTCGATTGCATGAGACCAATAATATGCTCAAAAAGGATGCATCGATGTTGTTGACCCATGCTTTGTTATATGTAGATGTATTGGCGTTTGCCTATTTCCTCAAACAGCCCGACGGATTAAAGGTCTATTTGGATGTACTGGAAAAGACACTAATTGAGCATAGCATTCGTGCGCTTCAGTCTAAAAAAGAAAAAAATAAATATGATCATTTGGTCATTGAATTGGTTGCTTCATCTTCAGAGTTCATGGCGGCTACACATTTATCCATTTCGAATGTTGAAAATGTAACGGGTAGCATGGGGTCACTTGAAAAACAATTCATCCTGGATATTTGCTGTCTGGCTGTATGGGATGATAGAGAGCTGGACGAAAACGAATTGGAATTTCTAAAAGGCCTCAGTAAGCGCTTGGATTATTCTGAAGTTTACCACCAAAAAAGTATTGAAGCTTTAAAGATTTTTTCCGAATTGAACGCTCAAAAGATCCATTTATTTGAATACTCCCATCCCATAAAACAATTTTACAAGCAATCCATGGATATGGTGAAGTTGCTCATTTTACGCAATAAAAAGCGATTATTGATCGAGTTGAATGAAAGTGGCGAACTCCTGGTTTTATTGGGTCAATCCACCCAGAGGGACCTGACTAATGAAGAAAAAAGAAAGGTGAAAGAACAACTGCTCGATATTTTTAAGACCGTTCCATCTCTAACTATTTTCCTGATCCCCGGAGGAACGCTATTATTACCTTTATTTGTAAAGTTGATCCCTAAATTATTGCCTTCTGCCTTTCGGGA
>SMXJ01000077.1 GCA_004356305.1 Bacteroidota bacterium
AAATGATCACATACCCATAAATAAAGTGGAATCATCAATAATTCACATAGACAAAGCCCAGGAACGCATCCGGAAATTCCGGGTCGTTCAAGAGAAGCACATAGTAATAGGTGCCTACCGGGACGACCTTGTTCTGAACAAATATGCCGGTATTTGGGATGGCATCCCAGAAACCATCTTCATTTACACCTTCGTAGATCAGATTTCCCTCCCGGCTGTAAATTTTAAGAATAAAATGATTGAATACATCCAGCAATCCTTCAATTTTGAAGGTGTCATTCAAAGTGTCCCCGTTGGGTGAGATCCCTTGGCTGATTATGGGTTCGCAATTTTCAGTTGTGAGTAAAAATGATGCCGTCGCAAAACAAATTTCATTTTCTAAACGAACAAAAATAGTTTGAGGGTCTACGACGTTTTGATATTGCTCAGGGTCACTAATCGCATTTTCATTGGCGATGGCATTTTCCAAAGTAGTGAAATAGGATATCACGTCGTTGGGGTCTGTAGAAATGAGGTCATTCTGCTCCGTAAGGTCGAATGTAGCCATATCGAAACCTTCATCACACTCCAAAAGATCAGGAAGTATTGGAATGGGAGGGATGGTACCAAATTCAGCGATGATATTAAACTCATTGTTAAATTCGTTGAGTTCTTCTATGATTCCCACACCGGTACCGTCATCGTCGACCACCGCCAATAACGTAAAGATATCCGGGATATCTTCATTTAATGTCACTTCCAGGCTTCCGGGTTCATCGCCACCCACGGGGATCGAGTTTAGGGTTTGAGCTTGCCCGAACAAAATTCCATCAGCGTAAAATGCGATGGGTGTCCCTCCGGGAAGAGGTGCGGTAGCTTCAATATTGTAAACTGTATAATCTATAATGAGGTCGCGTTGACGACAGGCATAAATTTGATTATCTATGGTAATCGTAGCATCGGGTAACGGACAAATGATCACTTCCACTTCAAAGCTATCCACTACAAAACAGTCCGGGTTGGCCACACGTATCCAAATGGTTTGCGGATTCGACGTATTTTCATAGTTTTCGGGATCTGCAATTGGGTTTACCCCATTTTGGGCATCTTCTTCGATAAGGTGATATGTTATTGTATTCTCGGGATCTATTTGCCCGGTTGCTTCTGTCAGGTCAAACAATTCTAATCCTACCACATCGCAAAGCTCCAGGTCCATGAGGCCAACAATTTCCGGAAAAATTAGCAAGTGGAATTCCACATTGTCCTCATTGTTATCTTCATTAGATTCATTCACCATATTGTTGTCATCAACGATGGCTCGCAGTAAAAAATCTGCGGGGATATTATCCGGTATTGTGATATTGATGGTTCCACTTTCCGATCCTCCAATGGGTAATGGCATGGTTGTTTGAGCCGTGGCCATCAAAATATTCTGCGCATAAAACCCAATACGCGTCCCGGCAGGAAGTTCCGCCGTACTATTTATGTTAAATACCGTATAATCGATCGTAATATCACGATCACCACATTCCGTAGCCCCTGAGACGTTATCTATGACGATGGTGGCATCCGGTAATTCGGTATTCAGGACCGTGATCACATTGTTTATGATGACAAGGTCCTGATTCGAAGTGATCCGTATCAATGCACTTTTATCACCCGGCTGAATATTATCTTCGATATCGTAAAAATCGATATCCATATTATAGAAAACGCTTGACCCGGTAAAGCTATTCGTGCCATTGAATTGATTGTCGGGCGGATTTAAAGGGTTGCTCAATATATTTCCATTGATCTGCAGGGTTTCATTATTGGCTATATTCAGATCACCTTCCCAGGCTAAAAACCCTAATTTTGCTCCGGTATTATCCAATACGTTGAGGTTGTTGAGTTCGATATCGAGTTGGGGGTTTACGGCGGATACAGTTTCAAAACCATCGAAAAGATTGACTTGATTAAGCGGTAAATTATTATCCTGATAGATGACCGTCACAGCCCAGCCGCCAAAATTAGTTGCATTCCCACCATTGATCACGCAGTAACTTTGAATTGCCTCGAAAAGGTCCAGTTCGTCAAGCAAATAATTCCCGTTCCCATTGGCCATCACGATGTCGGTTACATCAGCAAATGCACCAAAGTAGACAAAGGTGGTATTCGGCAAAGTATAGCTGAACATTCTTGTGGCCGATACTGGTGTTCCCGCAAGATTGACATCAAAATCTCCTGCTCCGGAACCGGCCCAATATAAATAGGCCGCAATGAGTTGTTGTCCTGCTTGCAGCTGAAAATCGGCTGCACTTTCATCTAAGATATCACAAGCGGAGGCACCCCCATTTTCCTCAATGTTGAGGGTATTTCCGAAGGAAAGATAATCGTATCTACCGTTGAATTGTTGAAACAATTCAATTTCCTGAGCATAAACAAAAGATGGAATTACCAGAAGTAAAACGAGAAGTTGGTTTTTTAGTAAAGGCATAGCATAGATTGTTCTCTAAATATACGAATATTTAGATTCCGTCGTCACGAACTTATTACAATGCAGGTCTTGATTTATAAATCACGTTTTTTAAGTATGGCGTATGACCAGAAGATAAACAAAGCCGTCCAAACAATAACAATTCCCAGATCCAGGAATTGTACGTCGTAATTTTTTGTGAGTTCCTCACCTAATTGACTGGCTGCAGATTGTACCGCGCCTAGTCGAGTGAAGGGTTCTACTATTAAATTGGACATGGCTGATAGAGGGAAAAACTGTGTTACATTTTCGGCGATATCTGTATCCTTGAAAAATTGAAATTTCATCAATAAAAATAAAATCACTTCAACGATCCACCAGATCACCAGGAATCCGATGGCAAAGGCCGATCGTTTCACGAGCACTCCTAAAAACAGACATAAAGAGAAGAAACCAACCAATTTTATAAAATAGGCCACAAGGTATTCCATATCGCTAAAAATGATACCTATCTCATTATAATCTGAGAAGATAAGTCCTAAAATCATTGAGATAATGAATACGAAAATTGTCGAAACCAATGCATAGATAATGACGGTTAGGAACTTCGAGAGCACAAATTCTTTTTTACTTAAACCATCGATCAAGTTTTGTTTTAAGGTGCTGTAACTGTACTCATTAGCCATCATTGAAACGATCACAATGGCTAGGAATATTTTAAGAATGGCTGCCATCCAGGTATTAAAATGCCATATAAATGGGAAATTAAATATCCCTTGGTCTGCCACTCTAAATTTTACACCGCCAAAATTGAATTCGATAGAAACAATAAGGGCGATAAAGCAGATAAGAGCAAAGTAAATGATTGAAATGGCCTTCGCACTCTTATTGTATTTTAACTTCTGTAATTCTATTTGCAGTAATCGTAGCATGGCCGTTAGTTGTTTTTGGTGATTTCAAGGAATTGTTCTTCCAAACTTTCTTTGCGTTTTTCCAGTTGGGACAATACAATTCCCTTGTTGAACAGCTTTTTATTCACTTCTGAAGCATCGGTTGGTTCTTTTAAATAGGCTATGATCACTTCGCCTTCCTGCTTGATATTTGTAAAAACATCCATTTCCTCCAATGCACTTTTCAAAACCGTATTATTGTCACTTTGCAATATCATAAAACCATGGTTGGTGTTCATTCCATCCACACTTCCGGCGTATAGGCTTACACCTTTCTGAAGAATCACTACATGTGTACATACTTTTTCTACTTCATCGAGTAAGTGGGAAGCCAGTAAGATCGTAGTTCCTTTCGAAGCGATATCTTTTATGATCTCCCGAACTTGGTGAATCCCCTGTGGATCAAGACCATTGGTAGGCTCATCGAGTATTAAGATCTCCGGGTTGTTCAACAATGAGGAGGCAATTGCCAGGCGTTGTTTCATCCCCAACGAAAACGTACGAAATTTACTGTCTTTTCGCTCCAAAAGGCCAACGATTTCCAGTTTTTCTTCAATTATATCTGTATCGACTTCTTTTATTTTGCAAACCAGTTCCAGATTTTGCACAGCTGTCATATATGGATAGAAATTAGGGCGTTCAATAATTGCACCTACTTTTTTCAAGGCGTTGTGTGTAGAATCACTTCCGTCGAACCAATGAAAGTCTCCGGCGGTTCGATTTACTACATTAAGTACTATTCCCAGAGTGGTGGATTTACCGCTGCCATTCGGGCCCAGTATACCATAGACATTCCCTTTTTCAATAGTAAAAGATAAATTTTTAACCGCCGTAATGGGACCAAAATTTTTGGTGAGATTATTTAGTGTGAGTACGGGTTGCACAAAATTTGATTTTGATGATTAGATGGTAATACGACGATCTACCATTAAAATTGTTACAATTTTAATGAAAAGCACCAAACATTCCACTTGTTAGATAGTAGGGATCTCTACTCGCTTAATTCCAATTTTCATCAAAGTCGAGATGGTCGTAATCGTCAGGGTCAAGACCGTGATCATCATCCGGATTGTCTTCACCGGTTGGGTCTGCGATGAATTCTTTGTCGGGGGCTTCTTCAGGGATATCACCGTGGGAGAACATTAAATTAGGATAGTTAAGACCTTTTACGCGTTCGGCTATTTCAGCAAGTTCAACCATAAATGTCCACATATTCAGGAAATCGTATACGTAAATTAGTTTGGTTTGTTCCTTATGTGTCACCTCCTTGATCTTGGTTTTGTTCATAGTACGAAGACTTCCGGCTGCTTCACTCATATCGAACAAAGCGATCTCTTCCCCCTGTTCCCAAAGATCATTACTCACATAAAACGAAGCCATTTCCTGTCCTGCGAAGCCAAATGCCTGCGTGATCGTATTGTGTAGATCTTCCAGGTTAGCCATAGCTTCTATTTCTATGTCACGAAATACATCTTCATGCGCGTCGAGGATGATTCTAAAACGGTAAATCATTTGCCAAAAAAATTGATTACAAAGTTAAAATTTATTCCTTGCTTAAGAAGGGTTGGTGCCGTGTTTTTCTACTGAATTATTTACTGAATCGATGCAGTGTAAATGTCATTGTGGCGACTAAGAAAAATGCGGCCACCTGATGCATAACCCCTAACCAAACGGGTACTTGAAGTATCAATGTGAAAATTCCCAGTACAAACTGAAGGAGGACCAGCCCAACTAAAATATTCACACCGTTCTTTTGAGTCGCAGTAAGGGTCATTTTTCGGGCTTTGAACCAGATGACGACAATAATTGCAACCACAATATAAGCGAGGTATCTATGTACGAATTGCACTCCGCTCTTGCCCTCCACAAAATTCTTCCAAACAGGATATTGTTCGATGGTTACGGTTTCGTGGATCCACTTTCCATCATTCATCAATGGCCAGTGATTATGGATCCAACCTGCATCCAATCCTGCGACAAAGGCACCCCAAATGATCTGAAGGAGCAATAAAGTCAATCCCAGGCGTATCAGATCTCTGAATTTTTTCTGAATTTCCTTTTTTATCGGGTACCAAATATCCAAGGCAACCCATAATGTATAGGCGAAAGCGACAAATGCCGCGGTCAAATGAATTGCAAGGCGATAGTGACTTACATCCGGGCGGTCTATGAGTCCACTTTTTACCATATACCAACCTAAAAAGCCCTGGAAACCTCCTAAACAGAGAAGGATGAGGCATTTTTTTATGGTTGATCTCGATAATTGTTTACGAAATAAAAAGTACAAGAAAGGAATGATAAAAACCACACCTATAAAACGACCGATCACCCTATGAAGCCATTCCCAAAAAAAGATATCTTTAAAATCCTGCAGACTGAAATCGTAATTGAGTTTTTCGTATTCGGGATATAACTTATACAGTTCGAAGGTGCGTTGCCATTCCACTTCGTTCAGAGGGGGTATGGTGCCGGAAATTAATTTATAATTCGATATGGATAAGCCGGAATGTGTTAGTCTGGTAATCCCACCCACAATCACCATAATAAAAATTAGGAGGCATCCCACAAGTAACCAATAGAACACTTTTCTGTTGTCTTTCATTTGGAGTTACAAAGTTTTAAAGTCGTAAAGTATCAAAGCATTAAAGTAGTAAAGTATCTAAGATTTAAAATTTGGAGGTTTAGTCTTTTATTTTTCTAATGAAACTGGTTAACATTCTTTCTATTTCCCTTGTGTATTCA
This sequence comes from Bacteroidota bacterium, assembly GCA_004356305.1. GTDB lineage: Bacteria > Bacteroidota > Bacteroidia > Flavobacteriales > Flavobacteriaceae > Aureisphaera. Next base: position 6,127 of record SMXJ01000077.1, read on the forward strand.
TATAATTCTTCAAAGGAGTCTTTTTCTAAATACTTTAGATTGAAAGCAATTTCAATTTGCGTTTGTAATTCAAATAAAGAGCTCAAAGAAATGTTTAAAAATCTCAAATAGTCTTTCTTACCATCCCTGCCATATCCTTCAGCAACATTACTCGGAATAGAAATCGCACTTCTTTTTATTTGTGATGATAGCCCGAATAATTCTTCCGTAGGGAAAAACTTTAATTCGCTATAAAGAATGGTTACAAGTTGCATCGACTTTTGCCAGACCTTTAACTTTCTATAGGTTGCTTCATTTTTCATTCACTTAGTATCTTTGTCACTCTGAGGCTTTGAAACTTTTAAACCAATATCAGCACCCTTTTTCAACATAAATTCGTGTGCCGCTTCATATTCGTTTGGAATATCGCCTTCAAGAATAGCCTCTTTTATGGCGTCTTTAATGAGCCCTATTTCTCGGCAAGGCTTTAACCCGAAGGTTCGCATAATTTCTTCACCGCTCACCGGGGGTTGGAAATTCCGAATATGATCACGCTCTTCTACTTCTACAATTTTATCACGCACTTTTTTAAAATTGTTGTGATATTTGGTATAGCGCTTTGGATTTTTAGTTGTGATATCTGCTTCACACAAGGTCATCAGATCCTCCACATAATCTCCGGCGTCAAAAACAAGTCGGCGTATCGCACTATCCGTCACATCGGATGCCAGGCCGATAGGGCGGGAGCTCATCAAAACCATTTTTTGAACGAATTTCATCTTGTCATTCAGTGGCATCTTCATTCGTTTGAAAAGTTTATGTACCATTTTGGAACCAACTAACTCGTGTCCATGGAAGGTCCAGCCTATTTTTTTATCAAAATTTTTGGTGGGTGCTTTCCCGATATCATGGAGGAGTGCCGACCAGCGCAGCCAGAGGTTATCGGTTGTTTGGGCAATATTATCAACTACTTCCAGCGTATGCCAAAAATTATCTTTGTGTCTTTGCCCTTCTTTATCTTCAATTCCTTCCAACGCGATGAGTTCAGGAAAAATATAGGACAACAACCCCGTTTTATTCAATAGTGCAAATCCGATGGAGGGCTTGGGTGTTGCCAATATTTTATGAATTTCTTCTACAATTCGCTCTTTGGAAATAATCTTGATCCTGTCGGCATTGTTGGTAATGGCAGCAAGTGATTCCTTTACTATTCTGAAGTTAAGTTGAGTTGCAAACCGTATGGCTCGTAGCATTCGCAACGGATCATCACTATAGGTAATGGTTGGGTCCAGTGGGGTACGAATGATCTTATTTTTGAGATCTTTAACTCCGTTGAACGGATCCAGCAATTTTCCGAAGGAATGAGTATTCAAACTTAGGGCGAGGGCGTTAATAGTAAAATCTCTACGGTTTTGATCATCTTCCAATGTACCGTTTTCTACCGCCGGTTTACGGCTGTCTTTTTGATAAGATTCTTTGCGAGCGCCTACAAATTCGAGTTCGATTCCGCCACTTTTCAGCATAGCAGTGCCGTAGTTTTTAAAAATGGAAACTTTAGGTTTGCCGGGCAATAGCCGGGAAACCTCTTTCGCGAGATCAATTCCGCTTCCTACGGCGACAATATCGATGTCTTTGGCATCACCACGCTTTAAAATATAGTCACGCACAAAACCACCAATGACATAGCTTTCCAGATTTAAACGGGAGGCCGCCTGGGAAACTTTATTGAATATTGGATTGTCTAATGCATCCTTAAAATGGACTATTCCAGACATTAATTTCTAATTACTGTCACCGTTCCATCGTTCTTCAACTTAATGATAACCGATGGTTTTGTGGCTTTTTTATTGTGGTGCAAATTTACGACATAGTCTACGCCTTCCAAAATCTTCGGATTTATTTCTTGAAGGCTTTGAGGTGCTTTTTCACCACTCACATTGGCTGAAGTAGAGACGATTGGCCGCCCGAATTTCCGAATCAATTTCTTACAAAAATCATCTTGTACCACACGTATGGCAAGCGAATTATCGTCCGCGATCAGATTCCGGGCAACACCTATAGGACCATCATAGATGATGGTGGTGGGCTTATCGGCGTTTTTAAGTATTTCGCAGGTGATTTCCGGTACCTTTTCGACAAACTTATTGAGCATTTTAAAGTCGTTCACCAGGCAAATAAATGCCATACTTTCTGTGCGTTCCTTTAGCTGAAATACTCGTTCAACAGCAGCTGCATTTGTAGCGTCACAGCCAATGCCCCAGAGGGTGTCGGTATGATACAGCATGAGTCCACCTCGCTTTAAAACGGCCAATGCCCGTTCGATTTCAGTTTTCATAAAACACGATTTTCTGTTGCTGTTTCAGTGAATTTACCAAGGCATTGTTTTTAAAAATAATAGGTAATAAGTACCATTTCTTTGGTTTAAATGAGAGAGCTAACAACAAATACCATTTTATAAGCAGATATTTTCCAAATCCATAATTTTTCCGGATCACATACAAATAACTGATGTATCCCTCTTTATTCAGTGCTCTCGACTTACCTATACTCACGCCTTGATAATGTAGAATTTTAGCTACGGGAATCAACATGGTTTTATAACCTTTGTCGAGTAATCGCCGGCAAATATCCATTTCTTCGTAATAGAGGAAGATATTGGTGTCAAATCCGCCAACCGCCTCGAAAGCTTCCTTCGAGAAAAATAGAAATGCTCCGTTCACCCAATTGACTTCCAGTGGATGGGTATATTCCTTATTCCGTTTAGGATACTTTTTCGGGTTGTTGCTCTCCAGGAAGCTCCTTCCAAAAAGTAATCTGCGCAATCCCTTGTTATGATCGAATGAAGGTATAAAATTGTTATGCTCATCGTAGTTTTGAGCCGTACATACACCAACTTTTGGATGATTGTTTATAAAATCTTTCGACAGGGATAATCCATCATTCAAGAGCATCGTATCGTTGTTGAGAAATAAAAGGTAATTGGCTTTAGCAAATTGTGCCCCATACATATTCCCGCCACCGAAACCTGTGTTTATATTACTTCGATGCAGTGAGATATTACTTTTCTCTGTGCTGTTGGGAAAATTTTCTTTTAGCTTTTTGTATTCAGAAATTTTTGAATTATTATCCACAACTATCACTTGATACGAAACAGTAGCGTCGGTTTTATCTGCTACTGAAGCCATACATTTGAGCGTATAGTCTGTAGAATTATAATTGATGATAATAACAGCAACATCGTACATAGTGTAAACTTAGGATAAAATACTCTTATAGACATCGAGATATTGCTTTGCCGTACTTTCCCAGCTAAATGTATTGGCACGGGCGATATACCAATCCTCATAAAATTGCGGGTTGTTTTTATAGGTAGCCATACCATTTTTAAGCACCTCAGCCATATATTGTGATTCGTAATGATCCCAATAAAAACTATGCTCACCCCCAATCTCAGGTAAAGAAGTATTATTCGAAATAAATATGGGTTTTCCAAATCGCATCGCCTCAATTGGCGGCATCC
>SMXJ01000078.1 GCA_004356305.1 Bacteroidota bacterium
ATTGCTATACACTGCGAATTCAAATTTTGGCGTTAATCCTCTTTCCCTACATTCCCGGGTGATCAGTTCTTTTATTTCTTCTTCAGATACTCGTTTATGAATGGGTATGCCGGTCGAAATATTACTGATCATAGTTTCAAATCTCTTCCGTTCATAATCCCTCATTCTCACAAAATCAATTTTACTTTGTGTTGTGTACCCACTTCCATCTAATCTGCCGGTAATCCAGGTTGTTTTCTTTTTATTAGTGATCTTTTTAAACTGAATACTATCATACTCAGTGTCAAAAAAACCGGAATACAATTTGTAATCCTCTTCAATTATACCATCCGAAAATATGACGGTCTCATTTTTGTCTTCGTTGACAATGCGATAAATAAGTTCAGTTACACTTACATTGTCCGGTTGCTCTATACTGTCGATCAGCCCGCTATACAGCCTATAATAATCCTCTGTTTCCCTTAACTGAATTTTACTGGCTACCTTAATCAATATTTGTCTTACATTAAATGTAAATTGCTCTTCCTTCGTTTGATAAGCATTATTGATCCAGTATCCCTGAACAAAAACGATCCCTAAAAGCGAAAGTGACATTAAGCCAATAAGAAGGGCAAACAAATTTTTGTTCATAGGTCAAAATTAAGATTTTAACATTTAGCGTTTGGGTTGTTTAACCAAATGTTAACAAAACGTTTCTAATCGAGCGTATTAGCCCTCTAAGAAACGCAGGTGTAACTCCTTTACCTTTGATCTAGTGGCCTCCAGGTCAATATTATCGATTTGAAAGTCGGCAAGAGGAATTTTCTTTTCATCGTCCCACTGATTAGAAATTCTATTCTCGATCTCGAATTCCGTGGTCATATCTCTTTTCATCACACGTTTTATCCTAATTTCTGTAGGCGCTGTAACCAAAATAGTATAGTCACAATTTTTATAGCTACCATTTTCAAAGAGGATCGCGGCCTCCTTAATACAATAGGGTGCGGTCTGTTTTAACATCCAGCGCTGAAAATGGAGCGCTACTTTGGGATGGATTATTTTATTAACTCGCTTTAAAATACTCTTATCGTTAAAGATCTTATCGGCAACAAATATTCTACTGATCCCGTCCTTATCATAAGCATCTTTTCCAAGTAGGGCAATTATTTTTTTCCGGATGACCTTTGAAGTGTTGGTGAGTCGTTTCGCCTCTAAGTCGGCAATATAGACAGGCACACCTAATTCGACAAAAAACCCGGCTACGGTTGATTTACCACTTCCTATACCTCCTGTAAGCCCAACTACTTTCAATTTATTTAAAAATTAAATATTCGATCTTTTTAGTTTCCAGTTCAATATGGTACAATCCTTTCGGTATTATCAGCAATTTTGGTATCATAAAATTTTCTTCTGAAGGCCTTGCAGCGTAATCACAAACCATTCTAAAATCTTTTTCAGAAATACGATTAAACTCACTCAGCGAAACCTCGAAACTCACTTCGATACTTTCCGGTAATAGCCTTAATTCGATGTCACTTGGTATATTGATGACCTCTACAGGAATTGTAAGGTGTTTTTGAGTGAACTCCTCAACAATTAATTGTAGCTCCGTCGTTTCATTTGAAAGTACCAGGATCGAGTTTTTAGGATTTTGTAACATCAGGGTCACATTTATTGATTCCGAAACTTCCTTTATGACGAAGGTCTCAGTAATGATACTTTGAATACTATCCAAAATTTCTGATGGACCGGATACCTCAACAGAATCGGGTTTCAAGATCACTTTGCCCAAAGACTTATATCCCTCCTTGTATTCAATTTCAGAAATGAATTGCACGACTACCTTTTTTGAGACAATTGGATCGAGATCAACCCGCAATTCGTCTAATGATATATGGCTAACCCGGGTGTAATTGTCCAGTTGAGAAGTAATTACCTTGTTCAATTCTGAATTTGAGATCAATATAAGGGTATCTCCATCCTTATAATATTTGGAAATATCTATACTGATAGTGGGGACGTTGAGTTTATAGGATAAAAATTGAAATCCATTTGCCGAAATATCGAATTCGAGATCTTGAGGAGTATCAGGTGAAACAGAAACGGTGTTTGGTAGATTAATATACGCCAGATTTGTACTAATGGTCGCGATAGATTCTTTTGAAAATTTAGTAAGCACCCAGATCAACATGGCTAGAAGAAGAAACAACAAAAACGTCTTCAATTTTAAGGTTCTGTATTTTCTAGTCTGTCCTGTCATGGAATAAAATTACTTAAAAAATAAATATGGATATTGTTTTAGAGGATCTTTCTTCAATATCTGAATGTAGAAAGTGGATTTCAAAAACGCCAGTCCATATCCGAAAAACTGAACGAAAAGGGCTAATATAGAGAGAACACCGATTAAAATACTTTTATTTCTAACTGAAGCGTCAATGAAGACCAACGCCAAATACACCACTAACGGAAGAATCGCCATCCGGTGAAGAAAGAAGCTTAAAAGTATAGAAGTTATGACAAAACACACGAACAAGGTCGGGAACCAAAATGTTATTTTTGATGAGCCGGGATGCCAGCTATTGAGAATTGGGCGAACGGTCCCGAATTTTTTTACCTGGGTATAGAATTTCTTCCAGGATATTCTTCTTTTGTGAAATACGGATGCGTCGGGAATAAATGTAGTTTTAAGTTCTGCTTTCAAGATCCTTTGAGACAGATCCGGGTCTTCCCCAGGGTGAATTTTTGAAAATCCGCCAGTTGCTTCAAACGCTTTTTTTGAAATACCCATATTAAAACTTCTGGGTTCAAATTTTGTAACGCTATTGATATTCCCTCGAATTCCACCGGTCGTCAGGAAGGAGGTCATCACATAATTTATGGCCTTTTGCAAACGGGTAAAGCTAGTGTGAGCTGCATCTGCACCGCCATAACAATCGAAATAGGTTGAGTGCAAGAATCGATCTACCGTTTGAAGATAATTGGGAGGCATTAAACAATCTGAATCCAGAATAATAAAGTAATTCCCTTTTGCTTTTTTCATTCCAAAATTACGCGAATCACCGGGCCCTGTATTCTCTTTAATATAATAGGATAGGTTTAATTTATTGGAAAAAGAGTGTACAATGTTTTTGGATGTTTCAGAAGAACCATCTTCCACGATAACAATTTCAAAAGATGACGGAAAGGATAGTAACAGGAAACTTTCCAAAAGTTCCTGTATTTCCTGTGGTCTGTTGTATACAGGAATTATAAAAGAGTATTCCAAATGCATACCGCAAAAATACACAATAATACCATCCTTCGCCAAGGCTATGGAGGTCAAAGAAAAAAAGCCATCCCGCTAATTAAGCGGGATGGCTCTCTATTAAAAGATCTATCAAAAATTATCTCTTGATAATCTTGTAAGTTCCTATCTCCCCGTTGACAGATACTTTCATTATGTAAGCACCTACGGTAAGGCTAGAAACATTCAATTCAACACTGGTAGCCTCAATAGTTTGGCTCAACACTTGTTGTCCAAGAATATTATAGATAACTACATTGTCTATGTTCTCGATAGAGTTCAAGTTAAGAATTCCATCGGTCGGGTTTGGATAATAAGTAAATCCTTCGATCGTATTATCATCAGTACCCAAGTTGTCTCCATCGATCACGATATCTGTGATACCATCGGTGTTCAAAACAAATACATAGTACGCCTGACCCGCAGTTGTTGGAATGATAGCAGATGTTCCGGGAACACACTGGTTACCATTAAAGGGAACTAAGGTAAGGTCGGTTTCAATTGCATTCTCATCCGGTGCGGTATAGAAAGTAACTGCACTTGCTCCGGCCGGAGAAGTGATACTTGCCGTAGCAAATCCATCTCCTTCAGGAACGAAGTTATACCATACACCATTTGCACCGTCCAGATTACATCCGGTTGGGTTTCCATTTTCAGTCGTGGCAGCTGGCATCGCAACTGCAGGATCTGTATAAGGGAATCCTATTTCATCCACATCGATAGAATTAAGGATCATATCGTTTGGTGGAGGTACCGGAACACATGTTAAGGCCATAGAGAAGTTACCAGTAGCAGATCCAAATCCATGCACTAAAATGTAGTACGTGGTAAGACCATCTCCCTGGAACATTACTTCAGACTGAAGACCACAAGTGTCATCGTTATCGGTTACACAAACCAAAGCAGCACAATCTCCCGTGTATACAGTTATCTTACTGTCATAATCCGTTCCACCGTCACACATAGACAGTGTATAGTCTGTCACCAGACCCGTAGTGTCTGTAAATACATACCAAACACCAGGAGCGGTTATCGCTGTATTACAAACCGGTGCACCGGCATCGAAAGTTGCTGTAATGGTCTCTCCAACAACTGTGTCTCCACAATCCATCGTCAATGCTCCTGCACACTCATCATTCACAGGCGGATCAACACAAGTTACTTCCAAACTGAAGTTACCGGATTGACTAGCAAATCCTTCTACCATGATATAATAAGTAGAGGTTCCGTCTGACAAGAATGACAATTGAGATTGTAATCCACAGAAATCATCGTTAAAGGCGATCTGATTTCCTCCACAAGCATCAAATACTCGGAGATAAGAATCGTAGTCCGTTCCACCGTCACAAAGTGACAAGGTCACTATCTGAGGAGATCCAGATCCTGTGAATCTATACCACTCATCCGGAGCAGGGTTTCCACCCGTATCCGTATTGGTGATCGTTTCACTCACCACTACATCGCCACAAGCTATTGGGAATGCATCGGCACAGGTATCATTGTCTGCAGGAACAGGACTACAAATTGTGATAGAGAAGGTGTCTACAGTTCCTGTATCGCCTCCAAAGTTGTCACATATCTTCAAGTTCCAAACTCCAGTGATATCTTCGGTATCAAAGGCAGCTGCAAATGTTCCACCATCCGGTTCGAAAGTTCCTGTATAGGGAGGTGTACCACCTGAAAGAGGTCCTCCACCATCCATAAATACGGTATTTGTGAAGTTGTCACCTGAACCACCATTTCCTCCGGAAAGAAGAAGCTCGGTTCCTAAGGGTGAAACTAACCAAATATCCAGGTCACCATCGAAGGTATGTGTGATATTAAGTGTCACATTATCAATATTTGAGTCACCACCTATGGTTCCTGAACCTGTAACAGAAACAGGATATAGGTTGGGTGCGTTAGCACAATCAGGTGTACTGGTTCCTCCCGGATCGATATCCAAAGGTAAACCGGTTGCGTCATAGGTAACATCTACACAAGCACCGCCACTAATACATTCTCCAAATTCAAGAAGGCCTATAAGTTCAACATCGGCACCGGTAAGATCTTCCAATTCAACGCTTACTACGGTTTCTCCCGCAATATATCCAAAGAATACAGGACCGCCACTTGTAACATCAACAACCTGGGTATCGATCAATCCACCGGTACCAAAAATTCTAACGTCGATAAATGATCCTCCAACCAATGAATACAGATCCATACCGAAGCTATTTACATCCATATTAGGGAAATTTAATATGGTGTAATCTACGAATGTGTTAGAACCTACAATAGGATTGGGATTTCCAAACGCACCAGTTCCTACATACACTGTAACATTTGGAGGACCAGCAATAGTTATTTCAACACCTGGTTGAATTTCACCGGGAGCAAAACATGAACCCCCTGCCGAACTAATCACTTCATCACATGCTTGAATAACTCCTGCACCAGGGCCACCTTCAAAATCTTCAAAGGTCAAAGCACCAGCTTCAGCATTGAAAGATGGTCTGTCGGTATAAACACCAACAGCACATGCGCCGCCGCCGCCGCCGCCTGCTTCCTCAAAACTGATATCCATCGCTAAATCAGGACCATTCCCAATACAGCTATTACCATCGGTCCAAACTACACATCCTGTTCCAAATCCATCTCCAGGATTTTGCCAGGCGTATGGATTACCATTTCCATCAAGTGATGAATTCCAGAACCATTGTCCTGCCAATCCAAAATCCATCTGTGCCTGAATGCTCAACCAATAGGTAACTCCACTTGTTAAAACAGGAGCTGCAGTTGGATTAATCGTAAAGGAGCCAGTGTTACCCGGATCCGTTGCAGGACCTGGAAAGGATTCTGTATATAGCAATGTACCTGGAAGGCCAGCGGCATCATCATATATATACATGACCACCTCACTGCCAGGATCGGCTGGAAAACCTCCCGCTGAGGAGACACCAAGAATATCTATTTGACAGATGAATCCATCAATCGCACCGGGAACAACAAAGTCATCCGCGGCCTGGTTATCAAAGGCATCATTTGCGGGATCAAAATCCTGAGAAGTCGGACCGGGTCCGCCGTCTGTATTTGTATAATTTGCTATGGTGGTGCCACAGCCGCCACCGCCGCCAGCACAGCTGTATGTTCTGAAAGTATAGTCGAAATTTGGGAATGGCGTATAACCTGCATTTGCGAAAACATTTCCGCCAGGATAAGGATTATTGATCGAACCGGAAACACAAGGCAAGCCAGGATCACCATCAATGACAATAAAGTAAGTATTGCCCGGAGTAACATTTACAACTGGGTCCCAAAATACGTCGGTGAATAAATTAACATTATCGGTTTGAGAGGTACCACTGGCAAGCATAGTTCCTCCCGCATTTGGAAGGGCATCCCAAAGCGATAAATTTACGTCCAAGCCATTTGACAATGCCTGAAATTCTACACCGGCACCTGCAGATACCGCCTCTAAAGCAATATAGGATTGGGCAAGATCTGTCTGAGTAATAAATGCCATACACGTGTCTGTCACAGGCTGGTTAACTTCGAGGACAGGAGCCGCACAAGCACCGCCGCCACCGCCGCCTGGGGCAGTGAATAAGAAGTTACCGAACAATTCACCACTGCCATTCAATCCTTCAATCTCAATATGGCCAATTTCGATCGGGGAAATAATTCCAAAGAAATTCTCTGTTTGAATTGTGTTATTCAAGTTAAAAGACTGTATTAGACCTCCTCCAGTATCATAAACGCGATAATCTGTATCTACATCACCATTATTCCAAATGTCATGTGCTACTTCAAAAACCGGATCTCCGGTGAAGGTTAGGATTGTAAACTCAAGGAACGTATTTGCTCCCACAAGAGTAGACGGGTTTCCAATAGCTCCTGCACCAATATA
>SMXJ01000079.1 GCA_004356305.1 Bacteroidota bacterium
GCCGTCCAGATGAGGCCCTCTTTAGCAATTAATACACCCGAACCCAGTGCTTCTGTGGTCACTAACTGAATATTACCACCTGAACCTTGAGGTTCAACACTTATGGTGTTAATAACCACTACAGAAGAGTTTATTTCTTTATAAAGAGTTGATAGACTTTGCGATCTGGTCACTAATACTGAAAACAGGAAAATTAAAACGAGAAGTCTTTTTAGCATTATAAAGTTAATTTTTTATCGGCATTCATTTAGGAAGCCATTAATTATACCCACCGAACACCACCATATTTTTATTGTGAAATATTTTCTGCAAGCAAGGCTTCTGTAAGTTCTTTAGAATATTTTTCAATGAATTTAATCAACGAACTGGGGTCTTTTACCTGGAATCTTCCCACCCATTGCAAGTTGTCTTTTTGATCTATGGTTATATCATAAAGGCAGCTTTCTAAGGTGTATTTTACACCAACTTTCACCTGGTCCGGCTCCCAATAGGTTACGGGATAGGCCCTGTAGTAGCTGCCAAACCTTCCATAACGAGTTGGATAATAAGCCGTCCTGGTATTTCCGGGGATAACGTCGGTATATTGCTCAGTATTTACCAGATTGGTAATAATTACACCACTAAAACCGTCTGCGACCAATTTTACCCTTAATTTTTCTATATCTTTTTCCGTTACCTCCTTTGAAAATGATTCTGTTTTGATCACTTTCATGGATGACATGGCGGTAATGCCATGAGTAGCGAAATCCTGAACTACCTGATCTTCAAATTTAATGCGAGATAGATTATCCTTGGCCCGGGCCACCACTAATATTTTATCGTAACTTCTTTTGATTTGGCTTACATTGGATGAGTTCTGTAAATACGAGCTTGAACAGCCGGAAACCAAAAGGGCTGAAAACGATAAGAGTACAATTGTCTTTTTCATAATTCAATTTTTTAAGAAAATAAATATGATGATAAATATTAGGAATGTAAATTTATAAAAAATAATTCAATGAAAGGAGATATTAACATTTGAGTTCAAGTACTATCCTGGTGTAAGAAATCATTTTTGAGGTATCGAGGAATTTCCCAAAAACTCGATAGATAGCTCAACGACTTTTTTCAAATCCGGTGGCAGTTCATTTTCTTCCCAGGGATGTCTCGAACCAAAAACGTGATCTGTATTTTCAATGATTTCCAGTTGGCTATCGGGATTCCAACTATGAATGGCTTGCGCCTCTTTTGAAGATACCGAAGTGTCTGTACTTCCGTGAATGATAAGTTGTGGCTTATCTAAACCATGAACGGCTCTTTGGATGGTCAAACGCTCTTCATTGGCTATAAAGTCTTCATAAAATTGCCAATAATGCGGAAGTTGTTGTTTGGTGCGGGAATTTTCCACATGAGTAATGCCCGTTTCTTTCCATCGTTCAAAGGATTCGGTTCCTTCGTGAAAGCGTTCTTTATAATCGCTTACACCGGCCCAGGTGATGACCTTATCAATACGCGTGTCCTCTTCTGCTTTGATCAATACGATACCGCTAGCCCGACTATGGCCTATGAGAGAAACTCGGGATAAGTTGAGATAAGCGATCACCCGGTCTAAATCGTCCAATTCTAGGCTGAAGTTGTTGTTTGCAAAGGCTTCCAGATCCGGAAAGTCGATGGGGTTTTCCGTAGTTCCGCCGTTGTGTGAAAAGTTGAATTTCACGAAACAAAATCCCGCTTGGGCAAATGCTTCGGCTACGAGGTGCCAGGCACCCCAATCTTTAAACCCTTTGTAGCCATGGCAGAATATCACTACCGGTTTATCTTTCTTTTCTCCCGTGAAAAAAGTGTCTAAAATAATAGGCTTTTTATTCGGAGACGAAAGTATTTGGTTCTTTTCTATGATCATTTTATACTATTTTTTCGGTAAACGGGATGTTAGGGTCACAGATTTCAAGTATTAATTTTTTAAGTTGAAGGGTAAATTCACTCAATATTTCTTCAGTAATGGCTGTCTCTTTTGTACCGCCACGGGGTTTATCTCTTTTCGCGAATTTTAAGAATCCGCTATGGAGGTTTTTGAACGAAATGATTCCGGCTTCCATATGATCAAAGGAAAGTTCTTCACGGGTCATAAGTGCATAGGCCAACACCTGAAATGCTTTACTATATTTATAATCTTCAGTGATAATATTCCAATCTACAAGTTCCACTTCACCTTGTTGCACCCTGCCGGTTTTGTAATCGATAATACGCAATCGATCATTATACAGATCGATTCTATCTACTTTACCGCCCAGAAAGACGGGAAAGTTGATTTCCGGCATTTGGATCTCTGTTTCTAAGGAGACTTCAATATGTAGGATCTTAATAGTATGTCCGGCTTCGATCTCATTTATATCAAGATCGATAAGATTGCTAACATAGCGTTTGGCTACTTCAAATATAATGAGGTTCTTCCCTTTGGCAAAAGACCCTTCCTTGAAATTTTTCTGAAATTGAACGGTAACTACCGCTGCGATTTGTGCTTTGAGACCTATAAGCTTTTCTATTTGCAATAGGTCACCTTCAAAAGGTTTGTAGAGGGTTTCCAATGCATTGTGAACAATATTTCCCAGAGTATTGTAGGCAACCGTCTCTTCAACTTCCTCGGCTTGGTTTATACCTAGTATTTTTTGATAATAGAAATCAATTGGGTTGCGCACATAATTGGTCAAAGATGAAGGAGAAAAGCTCTTCCCGGCAATTTCTTTAAGACGATTCATGATATCGTCATTCTTTTTTATTTGTTTCGGTGTTTTTTTCAGAATAGATACAGGGGAAGCTACTATTTCAAAATTCAAAATATGTTCCGGAGGTTTTTCAATTTCGAGTTGCAGTAAAAATCGGCTCTTTTCACCCGAAGTTAACCCTTGGGAAAAACTATTGTAAACCAAAGTCGCGTTTTTTGTTCGATGTAGCAAGCGGTAGAAATGATAGGTATATACAGCATCTTTTTCGGTATACAACGGAAGGCCAAATTGCTTTTTTAGATCGTAAGTAATAAATGAAGCGCCAGATTTCCCGGCGGGAAGCGTCCCTTCATTTACAGAAAGCATAATGACATTTTCGAAATCCAATCCGCGGGTCTCCAAAACTCCCATTATTTGCAGGCCGTTATAAGCATCCCCTTCAAAATCCAGAGAAGTTATGGGGGTAAGTTGTGAAAATAGGCTATAAATAGTACTGACTTCATCCAGAAACGAATAGGTAGTCGAAAGTACTAACATTCGGCCAAAGACTTCAAGGAGTTTTTGCCAGACCACTCTTTCTATGGTTTTTCCTGCTGCGTTACTTTTTAATTTCTGAAGTAGACGACGGCAATTTTTAATGGCTTGTTGCCCCTTATTCTCCCAATCTCCAAAGAGAATCTCTACTATTTCTTTATTGTGACTTCCTCCTAACTTTATCAATTTTTGCAAAGAGATATGGATAATGTTTTGTTCCGAAATTTTATATACGATGCTTTCGGGCCGGTTGAACAAGTTTTGTGACAAAGGATGATTGAGAAGTGCAACTACGGTTTTGTAATAGAAATTGCCCGAAGGTTTTAAGTGTAACTTCAGGAGGGATACAAAAAATGTAGTGGAAGGGAAAGAATCCAGAGATAAACCCATGGTCACATTGGCCTGGACCACATTGGGAGGCAATGAATTGAGAACCGGTATGAGCAATGCTTCATCAGCCAGAACTATAACTGTACTATCTAATTTTTCTTTGGAATAGTCAGCTATTAAGTTACCCAGGTATTTGGCTTGTGATATGTTGTTTTGAGCTGTCACAATGGTGATGTTTTTGGCCTTGGCATAATTATTCGGGGCTTCAATAGTAGAGGATCTTTGATAATACTTCCAACTTTCAATATAGCTTTTGATAAACATTGAGGCACCGTGCTCGTTATCTTCATAAAAATGTGCATCGATATCCCAATAAACTTCTGTATGGCCGGTTTCGAGTAAATCTTGCATGATCTGTTGTTCGGCGACATTCAATGCGTTAAAACCGATGAAAATATGTTTTTTATTGCCTCGATGCACAAGATAGTGTTCCATATCTTCGGCGGCTTTGCGATAGACCATTCCTTGATATCCCAATTGCTCTTGACCCAACAAATTGTTTAATTGTATATAAAACTCATGTAGGTGTGACCAGAACTCTAAGTAATTTTTTATCAAAGGTGTTTGCTCATCTTTAACTCCCCATTTTTCTAGAGTCTTAATGCTGGACAAATAATTAAAAAAGGCTTCGGGGCCGACAAGGTATCGATCCATTTCGCTAAAATCGTTGAGCAAGGCGTTAGCCCAGGAGGCGTACTCCTCAAAATTCTCTTTTTCAGAAATACCCGTTGTCTGAAGATACGCTTTGTAACTTTTGATCAGGAGTTCATCCGGTGGGATAATTTTCAGGTTGGAGAGTTCTTCAATGAATTCTTCTATACTAATTACTATTGGAGCGAAAGCAGTTTTAGTAGTTTGTTTCTGCAAATAATGTTTTAGAAATCCACCCGCTCGCTTACTGGGAAGAATGAAGATACAATCTGAGATTTTCTCGTGTTTGGATCGTAAGGTGAGCAGAGTTTCTTCCAGGAAGGTAAGCATGGGCTAAAAATAGAAAAAGCCTCCCAATCAGGGAGGCTTTTTTATCTTTATTTAAAAGATCAATCTTTAGTTATCGTTCAAAAGAATTTCAACTCTACGGTTGGTTCTGCGTCCTTCTCTGGTATTATTAGAAGCTATTGGACGGGATTCACCAAATCCTCTTGATTCCAGTCTTTTAGAAGCTACGCCTTGAGTAATCAGGTAATTAACCACAGATGCAGCTCTACCTTCAGACAAGGTTTGGTTTGAATCCTCTCTACCAACACTATCTGTATGTCCGTCGATATAGAAGTTAGCCACTGGATACTGTTTAAGAATTGCCGCAACATTATCCAATACTGTCAATGAATGATCTTTCAGTGAAGTTTTATTGGTATCGAACAAGATCGTTTTTGCGTAATCTCTTAATGCATTCCGGACCTCTATAGTAATTTCAGGACA
>SMXJ01000080.1 GCA_004356305.1 Bacteroidota bacterium
ACCTCGAACGGGAAGCCTTCCTAAGTTTGTGTGGAGAGCGTAAAACTTTGGAAAGATTACAACATATGATCCAAAAAGGTAAACCGCTGCGTAATTAGACGTGAATAAAGTAATGAGTACTGAGTATGCATAAAGTTGACGATTTAAAGGTTTGGAAGAAGTCCATGGAATTAGCCAAAGAGGTTTATCAGGTTGCTTCAGAATTACCCGTCGACGAAAAATTTGGACTGATATCTCAAATAAGAAGATGCGCAGTTTCCATCCCATCTAATATATCAGAAGGAGCTGGAAGAAACACAAATGGAGAATTCAAAAATTTCCTTGGTATTGCGAATGGCTCTATCAATGAATTATTTACTCAGTTATTGCTATCGCAAAGATTAAATTAGTAACAGAAAATAATACAGAATCATTATTTAAAGAACTTATAGAAGTGCAGAAAATGATCTACGGTTTGATTCATAAATTTTCCTAGAAATTTTAGTCTAATATCTCACATCTAAACTCTAATATCTAAAAAAAATGAAAACAGCGTATATAGTAAAAGCGTACAGAACGGCGGTAGGAAAGGCGCCAAGAGGGTTGTTCCGATTTAAACGTCCCGATGAATTGGCCGCGGAAACCATTCAATATATGATGAATGAGTTGCCACAGCTGGACAAAACACGGATTGACGACGTTATGGTCGGAAATGCCATGCCCGAAGCAGAACAAGGACTTAACATGGCACGATTGATCTCCCTGATGGGCCTCAAAGTAGAAGATGTTCCCGGTGTGACCGTGAACAGATATTGCGCCTCCGGGATAGAAACCATAGCCATGGCTACAGCCAAGATCCAAAGCGGAATGGCCAACTGTATCATTGCCGGTGGTGCCGAAAGTATGAGCTTCATCCCTATGGGAGGGTACAAACCCACCCCTGATTATAAAATTGCCAAGGAGGGACACGAAGACTACTATTGGGGAATGGGTTTGACAGCCGAGGCAGTGGCTGATCAGTTCGATGTATCTCGTGAGGATCAGGATGAATTCGCGTACAATAGTCATATGAAAGCATTGAAGGCGCAAGGGGAAGATCGATTTCAGGAGCAAATCGTTCCTATTGAAGTGGAACATACATTCGTAAATGAAGCTGGTAAAAAAGAAACTTCAACATATATTGTCAACAAAGACGAAGGCCCTCGAAAAGGAACCAGTAAAGAAGCATTGGCAAAACTACGTCCGGTCTTTGCGCAGGGCGGAAGTGTTACTGCAGGAAACTCTTCACAAATGAGCGATGGTGCTGCTTTTGTTATGGTAATGAGTGAAGAGATGGTCAAAGAACTAAACTTAGAACCCATCGCCCGAATGGTTAATTTCGCGGCGGCGGGAGTCGAGCCGCGTATCATGGGGATTGGGCCTGTTAAGGCAATTCCTAAGGCCCTAAAGCAAGCCGGAATGAAGCAGGATGATATTTCCTTGATCGAATTGAATGAAGCCTTCGCCTCACAATCACTCGCCGTGATCAGGGAACTCGACTTGAACCAGGATATCCTAAACGTGAATGGTGGAGCCATCGCCTTGGGCCACCCTTTAGGCTGTACAGGAGCTAAACTTTCTGTACAGTTATTCGACGAAATGAGAAAACGAGATATGAAAGGCAAATACGGGATGGTTACTATGTGTGTAGGTACAGGGCAAGGTGCTGCAGGGATATATGAATTCCTTAATTAGATAAAAGAGTAAAGAGAATAGAAAAAAGACGAAATAATTTGGGAAATAGACCAAGACATAATTATAAAAACCTTTGAAAAGAAAATTCAAGAATGGCAAAAAATGACATCGGGATTTCAAAACGGACTTGATACCTAGTCTTTTTTCTTTATTCTTTTTTCTCTCTACTGAAAAATAAACTATGGAAACAACAGAAACAAATAAAGAACTCCTTCGCGGTGGGCAATTCTTGGTAAAAGAAACCGCCTGTGAAGATATATTTACTCCGGAAGACTTTTCAGAAGAACAAATAATGATGAAGGAGGCGGTCATGGAATTCAATGATAGGGTGATCATTCCCTTTAAAGATAGATTTGAAAAGAAAGATTATGCCTTCACAGAAGAATGTATGCGTAAGGCCGGAGAACTTGGTTTTTTAGGTGTTGCAGTTCCAGAGGCATACGGTGGATTAGGTATGGGGTTTGTTTCATCGTTGCTAACCTGCGACTATATATCAAGTGGCACCGGATCATTTAGTACCGCATATGGAGCGCATACAGGAATTGGCACCATGCCAATTACACTCTATGGCACCGACGAGCAGTGTAAAAAATATGTGCCGAAACTAGCGACCGGGGAATGGTTTGGAGCATACGCGTTAACCGAGCCAGATGCAGGAAGTGATGCAAATAGTGGTAAAACAAAAGCGGTCTTGAGTGAAGATGGAACCCATTACAAAATCAGTGGACAAAAAATGTGGATCTCCAATGCAGGATTCTGCAACTTGTTTATTATGTTTGCTCGTATTGAAGATGATAAGTACATTACAAGTTTTATAGTTGAGAACGACTCTGATAATGGTATTACTCTGGGTGAAGAAGAGAATAAACTGGGAATTCGTGCTTCCTCAACACGTCAGGTATTTTTCAACGATACGGTAGTTCCTGTTGAAAATATGCTGTCTACCCGTGGCAACGGATTTAAAATAGCCATGAATTCTCTCAATATTGGACGTATTAAATTAGCAGGGGCCTGTTTAGATTCACAAAGAAGAATAACATCTACAGCCATTCAATATGCTAACGAACGCATACAATTTAACACGCCGATTGCCCAATTCGGTGCCATCAAATCCAAAATTGCCGAAATGGCAACCTCAGCTTACGTGGGAGAATCGGCAACCTACAGGGCAGCTAAGAATATTGAAGATAGGATTGCCATTAGAATTGCAAATGGAAACACGCATCCTGAAGCAGAACTCAAAGGTGTAGAAGAATATGCGATCGAATGTTCTATTTTAAAAGTCGCGGTATCTGAAGACTTACAAAATTGTAGCGATGAGGGTATTCAAATATTCGGAGGCATGGGATTCTCCGAAGATACTCCTATGGAGGCGGCCTGGAGAGACGCTCGCATTACTCGTATCTATGAAGGCACCAACGAGATCAACCGAATGTTAGTGGTAGGAATGCTCGTAAAGAAAGCGATGAAGGGTCATATTGACTTTTTAGGCCCGGCAACGGCTGTGGCCAATGAGCTAACCGGTATCCCCTCATTCGAAACTCCCGATTATTCCGAAACTCTTTCAGAAGAAAAAGCGATGATCGCTAAACTTAAAAAGGTGTTCTTAATGGTCGCAGGAAGTGCGGTGCAAAAATATGGACAGGATCTGGAAGAACACCAACAGATGCTTTTAGCAGCTTCCAATATTTTAATCGAAGTTTATATGGCTGAAAGTGCGGTGTTGCGTGCTGAGAAGAACGCAAAACGCTTTGGTGAAGAAGCGCAAAAATATCAAATAGCCATGGCAAAATTATACTTATTTCATGCAGTGGATATCATAATAATCAAAGCGAAAGAAGCCATCATTTCGTTCGCGGAAGGAGACGAACAACGAATGATGCTAATGGGTTTAAGGCGTTTCACCAAATATCAAAATATGCCAAATATTGTGGGATTACGTAATATGATCGCTGAAAAAGTAACGACTGAGAACAAATATCCGTTTTAAGGTATCAGATTCTGAAAGTTGAATTTGATTTAATTAATTAGTTAAGAAACCGCCTCCCAACGAGGTGGTTTTCTAATGCTATTTCCTTTTTACCCACTAATATCTCGCAAAATTGCGAAAACTTACTAAAAATGAATACATTAGAGAGATAAGAAATCTGCTTTTATAAAAAAATTTATTACTATGAAATATTTACTCTCCTCTGTTTGTGTCGTTTTAATCGCTGCCAATGTTTTTTCGCAGGCACCTCAGGTAATTGAGACAAGTCCCGTATCTCAATCGATGGTAACCGCTCCGAACGATCCGATCACTATAACGTTCGATCAGCCTCTCAACGAGGCAACCGTTACTCCAAATACTTTCCGGGTTTTCGGGAGATGGTCTGGTCCTATGGAAGGAACTTATAGCTTTAGTGCTGGTTCAACCGTGGTTAAATTTACACCTGTAAGAAACTTTTTCTATGGCGAATGGGTCAGAGTTGGATTATCAAACGGAATTCAGAATACGACGGGTATTCCACTTACGAATGGATATGGCTTTAACTATTGGACAAAAGCGTTACCCGCTTCGCTGGATCTGGAATTAGTGGGGCAGATCGATATGAGACTTCCCGGGGAAGGTCAAATAACTTGTTATGGTGCCTATGCCGGTGACGTCAATGATGATGAATTTTCAGACCTGGTGGTCATTACCGAAGATTCGGACGATATACGGGTGTTACTCCATGATGGTTCTAATGGTTATGACCCATTTATAGTTATTGAATTACCCCCGGTCCAAGGGCCCAGCACTAATGAAGGAGCTGATTTTAACAATGATGGTTTGATCGATATGGCCATTGGTAGTACTTGGGCTGATCAAGTTAACGTCCTGTTGGGAGATGCCGGTACCATTTTTGGCAGCCAAATGAACTATCAAACCGGTGAGGGTGTTCGGGGGCTTGCCATTGCTGATCTGAATGGGGATGGCTGGGATGACATTGTCACAGCCAACCGAGCCGCCAGTACAATTTCGATACTCATGAATGATGGAACAGGAATATTTGAGCCGGCGGTAAATATCGATTCGGGATTTGATGGTGAAACTTCCATAGCCGCCGTAGACCTTAATGATGACGGCTATGTGGATCTGCTCGTGGCAGCTTATGACGGTAATAGGTTGGTGAGTTTATTGAATGATGGAACAGGAAACTTTACGGTATTCGATTCGGTCATTACAGGTGGCAACCCGTGGATGATCGCGATAGGAGATGTAAACGGAGATGGTTTTGTTGATGTAGCGGTTGCAAACTCGACATCCCACAACATTGCAATAGTCATGACCGATGGTTCCGGTGGACTGCAATTTGATAGGTACTATGCCGTAGGTGATTTCCCTGTAGCCATCGATCTGGGTGATATTGATGGAGATGGCGATCTGGATTTTATTTCAAGTAATTTTAATGGCCCCAATTATATACTGATGGAGAACGATGGCTCAGGGACTTTTGTGAATCCTAGAATTTATCCTTCTCCATTCCATGCTGCGTGCGCCACAATACACGACCGAAATAATGATGGAGCCATGGACATTTCAATGATCGATGAGGGGGAGGATGTTGTTCTATTGTATAACAATACCCTTAGTCTTGGCGATGATGGACCTGTAGCAGATATGGGCTTGACACTTTATCCGAATCCATTTAACTTTATAATTTATGTGAGTGGAACAATTATAGGTCCTGTTAGATTGGAGTTGTATGATGTTAACGGCAGGCAATTGTTCTCGCGATATATGGGAAATTCGAAACAATTTGATATTGGTGAAATTGGATTGTCGGAAGGTATCTACATTGCCAAACTATTCCACAACGGCAATACTCAAAAGATCAAGATGTATAAAACGTCTCAAAATTGATAGCACATTCTATAAAATTTCTCTTTCTCTTCTTCGGAATAGGTGTTATCGCCCAACCCAATACGGAGGTCTATGTAATGGAATTGACGTTTTCAAAAGGAATTGTGGACATTTCTGATTTTAGAAAT
>SMXJ01000081.1 GCA_004356305.1 Bacteroidota bacterium
AGAAATCGTATCAAGAGGCAGATGCGAGAAGCATACAGACTTCATAAACATTTGTTAAGCCACAATAATGGTAAGAAATTTGCGCTCTTATTTTTATATATTAGTAAAGATAAACCACAGTATGCACAACTAGATTCCTCTATCGAGGCGCTGCTCAGAAACGAAGGTCTATGAGCTTTTTAGTTTTTTTAGCAGGAATCGCATAACATAAAACGTCACGAATGAAAAAGAAAATATTTATTCCTATACTCGCGGTGGTTATATTCCTCACTACCGCTAGTTTTAAAAACGACTTTTTTGAGATCGCCAAGCAAATTGAGATTTTTACCACTCTCTTTAAGGAGCTCAATATGAATTATGTTGATGAGAATACTCCCGCCACATTAATGGATAAGGCAATCCATGGTATGTTGGAAGATCTGGACCCCTATACTGTTTATTGGAATGAACAGGCTGTTGAGGATGCGCGAATTAAAAACTCCGGAACCTATACAGGGATCGGAGCTTCGGTACGAACCCTAAATGAAAAGATTATTATTACCGAGCCGTTTAAAGGGTATCCCGCAGACAAGGCGGGGTTAAAAGCAGGAGATGAAATCATTAAAGTCGGTGATATCATACTCGCCGATTTTGAAGACGATGCCGGAGATCTGTTAAAGGGCGCTGCCGGAACTACCGTAGAGTTGTCTTTTAAACGACAGGGCGAAATACAAACGACCACACTAATTCGTGAAAAAGTAGAAATTAAAGCCGTGCCTTATTACAAATTGATACATGGGGACATTGGGTATATAGTGTTGAGTAAATTCAACCGTAAAACGACAACTGAAACAAGAGCGGCATTAGTAGAGCTGAAGTCGCAAGGGGCCACTAAAATAATTTTGGATTTGAGAGGAAATCCCGGGGGTTTGTTGAACGAGGCGATCAATATCGTTAACCTATTTGTGCCAAAAGGTGAGGTGATCACTACCACAAAATCGTTCATCGAGAAATACAATAAGACATACAAAACAAGAAGGGATCCTGCTGATGCAGAGATTCCCTTAGTTGTGCTTGTCAACGGCCGAAGTGCTTCGGCCAGTGAAATTGTTGCCGGCGGGCTACAGGATCTGGACAGGGCCGTAATTGTTGGCGCAAGAAGTTTCGGGAAAGGATTGGTTCAGCGGCCTAAAAAATTAACTTATGGCACTCAATTAAAAGTCACTATTTCCAGATACTACACTCCTAGTGGAAGATGTATCCAGGCATTGGATTATTGGAATCGTGATGAAAATGGTGATCCGGTACGGTTGGATCCTAAGGAATACAATAAGTTTACCACCAAAGGCGGGCGCACCGTTTATGATGGTGGTGGAATTTTACCGGACATAGAGCTGGAAACAGCAAAATTCAGTCCTATAACCACGGCCCTGTTAAAGGATAATGCCATCTTCGATTATGCTACTGAATATTACTATAAAAACAACATGACAGACTGGAAAGGGTTTCAATTCTCTGAAGCGGATTTTAAAGATTTTCTGGGGTTTTTAAAGCGAAATAATTTTGAATACGAAACCAAAACTGAAAAAGAGTTCGCTGAAGCCATGCGGCTTGCCGAAGACGATGAACTTATCGACGAAATTGAATCTAGCTATAATGAATTAATGGCTTCGATCGATCGCGCCAAAGAGAAGGATCTGATTTCTAAAAAAGCCGAAATAAAATCCCTTTTAAGTGATGAGATCTTAAAACGTTATTTTTACAAACAAGGATTGTATGACTATCAGGTAGAGCATAATCCTGAAATTTTAAAGGCTGTTTCGGTATTGAACGATATTAAGAAATATAATCGAATTTTGAGGTGACGAAGGTTACAGGATTCTTTTTCTCTGCTGAAACCAGTATGTGACAACTTAGTAAATCAACTTTTTTATAGATGGATGGCTTCTTAAACTTCTTCGAAAACATGCCTGTCTGGATGAAAGCCGGATGGGTGCTTTTTGTGTTGTCGGCCTTTTGGGTACTCGAAGGGCATTACCGTCTAGTGAATTTGAAGTATGAGAAATGGAAACACGCCAAAGCCAATCTTATCTTTCTGGTATTTGTGATGATCATCAATGCTGTATTCGGTATTGTTACTGCGGGTATTTTTGTATGGTTGAGCGAATCCCAATTCGGATTACTTCATCTTTTTAAAGCCCCGGTATGGGTTGAGTTGATCATATCAATTATGGTTTTAGATTTGATCGCACAGTATTGGGTACATGTTTTGCTTCATAAAATCCCGGTGATGTGGCGATTACACATCGTGCATCACAGCGATAAAAATGTGGATGCCAGTACAGGGACGCGTCACCATCCAATAGATTTTATCATACGAGAAACCTTTGCTTTAGCGGCTGTGATACTAATGGGGATGCCTATTTCGTTCTACTTCTTTTATCGAATATTAAGTATTTTATTCACCTATTTCACTCATGCCAATATTTCCTTACCACCTGACTTAGACAAAGGCTTTAGTTATATTATAGTAACTCCAAATATGCATAAATTCCATCATCATTTTAAAATGCCGTGGACAAACCGTAATTACGGAAACATGCTCTCAATATGGGACCATATTTTTGGGACGTTTGTTTATGATGACCTTGCTAAAATTCAATACGGAATAGACTTTGCAGACCACACGGATGATGAAAATATTTTAGTACAATTGGGAATTCCGTTCAATAAAAATGTAAAGTCTAAAGTGCGCCAACCCTAAGCATCCCAACATGTGGAATTCCGTCTTCAAGGAATTCTTCCCCTATTATAGTAAACCCGTGTGACTTATAGAAATCAACCAAATATGTTTGTGCGGAGAGTTTAATGGCCGTGGCATGATAATACTCTTCAATAGCTTCTATCGAGCGTTCTATAATGTCGTGGCCAAATCTCATATTTCGATGATCCTCTAAAACAGCGACTCTGCCTATACTCGCTTCTTCAAAATAGACCCCCGCCTGAAAACAACGGGTGTAAGCCACAATTTTTCCGTCTTTCTTTCCAAAAACATGAAGCGCCTGTCTGTCTTTACCATCAATATCTTGATATACACAATCTTGTTCTATAATAAAAATTTGTGAGCGCAACTGAAGCAGGTCGTGAAGTTCGTCTAGGGTGAGTTCGTCAAAGTTCTTGATAAAGATTTTCATGTTAGTCTTGTACGATAATGTCTTTTGGATCGTCTTTTTGATATTCGGGCTGAATGTTAACGTGATTTATTCCGAAATCAATATACAGTTGCTTTTCAATTTTATCCAAAATTACATCAAATTGGGATAGTAAAATATCATCATAAAAATCTATATGAGCTTCCATATGTGTTTCTTTTTCGTTGAGCTGCCAGATATGGATATGATGCACATTCTTTATTTCTGAATGCTGAGAAATAGCGTCTCTCAATTTTTCAAGATTGATGTCGTCAGGTGAAAAAAGCATCAACACCTTGAATGACTTCTTTAGTAGACCATACCCCATAAAAATAAGGTAAGCAGCGATGAGTATGGTCAAAACACTATCCACCCAAAACCACCCAAAATATTTCATCAATAACCCCCCAACCAAAACAGCGATGGAGGCAGACATGTCTGTGATCAAATGCAGATAGGCCGAACGCATATTCATGTTGTCCCTGGCGCTTTTCCGAAGCAATAATACACTAAAACCGTTAGCTATGATTCCGAGCAAGGCCAACCATATAACTAATCCGCTTTCAATTTCCTTTGGATTAAAAAACCGTATAATAGCTTCGTAGACCAAATAAACCGCAACGATCATCAAGGTGGACGCATTGATAAATGCCGCGATAATTTCTGAACGTTTATAACCAAATGTTCTATTGAGGGATGCTTGTTTTTTTGAATATTTATTAGCGATATAGCTTACGATGAGTGAGAGGACATCACTAAAATTATGTAAAGCATCACTCAATAAAGAAAGACTTCCGGAAATTATACCTCCAATAACCTGAGAAATTGTTATTAGGATGTTGAGTATTATGGAAATAAGTAAATTCCTTCCCTTTAAATCATGGTGATTGTGGCTATGATGGGAGTGTGAATGTGCCATGAAAACATCTTTACGAACAAGCTATTTTATCGACACGGTCTTTATGTCTGCCACCTTTGAATTCTGTCTTTAAGAAAGTATCAACCATTATAACGGCTTGTGGTTCACTTGTGAATCTAGCCGGAACACATAAGACATTTGCGTTATTATGTTCGCGTGCTAAAGCCGCGATTTCTTTAGTCCAGCAAAGTGCCGCACGTACTTTTTGGTGTTTGTTTGCGGTCATTGAAACACCGTTTCCACTACCGCAAATCAAAATTCCCAGATCCACGCTATCATTCGAAACAGCTTCGGCTACAGGATGTACAAAATCAGGATAATCTACACTGTCGGTTGTATTAGTCCCATAATTAGTTATCTCATGGCCTTGTGATTCTAAATGAGCGGCTATAGCTTTCTTATAATTCGTTCCAGCATGGTCATTCCCGATAGCTATTTTCATAATACTTTGTTTTCTACAAAGATAAGACTTGTGTTGTTTAATAGATAATAAGGAATCCCTTATTATTCACAAAAACTTATTCCCGTTTTACGTTAAAAAGGTTTATAAACCTGTTCATATATGTTGATATAAAAAGAAAGAAAAAGTTGGTTATTTTAAATATATTTCCAATATGAATATTATATCGGTTACACCTAATTTTTTAACCTTTAATTATTCTTATTTTATCACCTTAAAAATTCAAATTAAGAACAAAACAAATTGATAAACTTATTAAAAAAATCTGTTAACTACACTTCTTAACAACTGTGGATGAAACATATAAATATGTTATTTTACGGGTGTTTTCACGGCTCATTTCCTGTTTAAAAGAGGGAAGAATTAAAGGATAAGTTAATTTCAAAACAAAAGATAAAAAAGTTGTTCTACATTTCAACAACACATCATCATCATCATCATTTATTAAAATTTTTAAAAAAGCAAAGTATATGTTTAATATGTGTTGAAAAGTTTATAAAATTTCGGGATTAAAAGTTTATACGATATTCAGTTGTGACGGATAATTAAGGTTATCGATGATCTCTTTAGCGATGATAAAATCTTCTTTATGAACGTTAAGTCTAATACCTCCTATAGCGTTTGAATGAAAAGGCAAAATACTGATCATGGTCTCATTTAGAAATACAAACCTAATATTGCGTTGCTGCAGTAAATGTTTTAGTACAGCATACTCACTGGGATAAGTAAAAATAGCTATGGTTTTGTAGTTTTCCATTATCACTAAAATACTAAATCTTTATAAATAGTTGGATTTGATTCGGTTATTAAACGTATTTTTGAAAATTATTTAAAATTACTATGCCGAAAAGGAAGAAAGACGTCGAAGGATTTACTCAAAATATTTTAGAATTATTCAGAAAGAACCGCTCACAAGGATTTAACTACAAACAGATTTCAGTAAAACTCGGTGTAAACGATACAAGCAGCCGAAATCATATCATCAAAACTTTAAAGAAATTGCAAAACAAAGGTACTCTTCAAGAAATTGAAAGAGGAAAATATATCCTTGCTCCTTCGAGGAACTATCATACAGGTATTCTGGATATTACCAGTAGAGGTAAGGGTTATGTGATGGTAGATGGAATGGAAGGTGATATATTTATTAAAAACAAACTTTTAAATAAAGGATTAAAAGGTGATGTGGTTGAAGTATATGTTTTTAAACGAAGAAGAAATGGAAAAATTGAAGGAGAGATCACTAAAATATTAGAACGAAAACGTCAAGAGTTTGTTGGAACGATAACGGTTTCAGAAAGATTTGCGTTTGTGGAATGTACGGGATATAATATGTATACCGATATATTTATACCTAAAAGTAAGATCAATACAGCCAAAAACGGAGATAAGGTTTTAGTAAAAATGGAGGGTTGGGAAGAACATAGTGATTCACCGATAGGGAGTGTTATCAAAGTCTTGGGAAGACCAGGGGAACACGATACAGAAATTCATGCCATTTTAGCGCAATATGGTTTGCCTTATGAATTCCCTGCTAAAGTTGAAGCATATGCGAATGGAATAGATACTTCTATCCGGGATTCTGAAATAAAAAGGAGGAGAGATATTCGTGAAATACTAACATTCACCATCGATCCTAAAGATGCTAAGGATTTTGACGACGCTCTGTCTTTTCGGAAATTAAAAAATGGTAATTACGAGATTGGAATTCATATCGCAGATGTATCGCATTATGTTCGTCCGGGAAACGTCCTTGACGACGAAGCTTATGAAAGAGCAACATCGGTGTATTTAGTGGACAGGGTGGTTCCGATGCTTCCTGAGATACTATCAAACAACGTCTGTTCATTGCGACCTCAAGAGGAAAAATACACTTTTTCAGCGGTATTTGAAATAAATAATAATGCGGAAGTTGTCCATACATGGTTTGGAAGAACAGTCATCTATAGTGATGCCAGGTTCGCATACGAGGAAGCACAATATATCATTGAAAACCCCACCAAAGGCACTCTAGAGATCCCTCCCGAAATATCATTAACTTCGAAGAAATACACCGTGAAACAGCCTGTTGTTGAAGCTGTTTTAGAATTGAATAGATTAGCTAAGATACTTCGAAAGAGAAGGATGCATAATGGGGCTATTTCATTCGATAAAATTGAGGTGAAATTCAAGCTGGACAAAAACAATGTTCCGGAAGGAGTTTATTTTAAGGAGAGTAAAGACGCTAATAAATTAATTGAGGAGTTTATGCTTCTTGCTAATAAAAGTGTGGCAGAATTCATCGGGAAACAAAGTAAAAAGAAAATATTTGTATATCGAGTTCATGATGAGCCGGACGACGAAAAGATCGCCGCACTGGAAAATATTATAAAGCGGTTTGGGTATAAATTAGATACGCACAACCGGAAATCTACCTCTCAATCTTTAAATAAATTACTTAAAGATGTAAGTGGAAGAAAAGAACAGAATTTAATCGATACCCTGGCAATTCGAAGCATGAGCAAAGCTGTTTATACAACAAATAATATTGGCCATTATGGATTAGCTTTTGATTATTATACCCACTTTACTTCGCCCATTAGACGCTATCCCGATATAATGGTTCATAGATTGTTACAGTATTATTTGGATGGCGGGAAAAGCGTTAAAGAGGCGGATTATGAAGATAGATCCCAGCATTCGAGCGATATGGAACAATTAGCCTCAAAAGCCGAGAGAGACAGTATAAAGTATATGCAGGTAAAATATATGATGGACCACCAGGACCAGGATTTTTTAGGAGTGATCTCAGGCGTTACCGAATGGGGGCTTTATGTGGAAATAGTCTCTAATAAATGTGAGGGAATGGTCCGGTTAGCCGATTTAAAAGACGACCATTATACATTTAATAAAGAGGAATTTGCTGTTATAGGTGACCGCTCAAAAAACATGTATCAGTTAGGCGATGAGGTCTATGTAAAAGTGAAGAACGCCGACCTGATCAGGAAACATTTGGACTTCACAATGTTGGGTCATCGAAAGGAAATTCAGGTTGTATCATAAACACATTTTTAGTATATTTATTTTAGGGTTTTTAAAATTAATTGATATGAAATATATACTTATTCTTTGCTTCACCCTGGTTTCCGTCTCTGTTTTTTCACAACGAACTATCACAAAAGATACGGATGGAAACGGGCACACGTTTTGAAGGAGAAGACACAATCATAAACCTTTATTTTTCTTCGGTCGCCGCTATAGATGTTAATGAAGGCGCTTCCATTATAAGTAAAGAGGTTATAAAACGGGACGAAATAGAGCTTAGAGCACAAGAAGGCGGCAAAATTAAAGTAGGTCTAGATGTCGATAGAGTTAATACAAAAGCGGTTAGCGGCGGTATTGTTGAGGTGTTTGGCAAGGCCCACAACCAGAATATAAAATCGAATTCCGGAGGTATTTTTAAAGGCCGTGAACTGATAACAAGAACAACAGAAGTTGGAATCACTGCTGCCGGCGTTGCCGATATATATGCTAGTGAAAAAGTAAAAATTCGCATAACAGCAGGAGGTGACGTAAGCGTCTATGGCAACCCCAACGAGATAGACGATAAGAAATTAGCAGGCGGACGCATAAAGATCATGAACTAACAACAACCTGTTTATAATGTAAAGCAAATGCCTGAGCAAGAGTAAAGTAATTTGTACTTTTACGGTAATGTTTGAGGGTCTACCATATGCTGCTTTTTACGGTTTTCTATTGGCGTTTGCTGTAGGGCCGGTTTTCTTCACCCTAATTGAGACCAGTATTACCAAAGGTTTTCGGGCCGGTTTATTTTTTGATTTAGGAGCCCTGTTTGCAGATATAATTTTTATTTTTATCGCTTATTTTAGTACCAGCAAGATTTTAGAGCGAGTAAAGGATGATCCGGGACTTCTTGTTTTTGGCGGGGTTATTTTAATAGCCTACGGAATTATATCATATATACGAACGGTAAAATCTTTTATAAAAATTGTTAGGGAGCATTATGCGGTGAACGTCAAAAAGAACTTAACCGGGTTATTTCTGAAGGGTTTTCTGCTCAATTTTGTTAATTTCGGTGTGTTGGCGGGCTGGATTGGCACCATCATAATGGCGAATGCGCTAACGACTACTAAAAACGGGGTATTCATCTTTCTGGCTACTGTTCTTATCACTTTCTTTTTAACAGACATAGTGAAAATTACGCTGGCTAAAAAGCTTAAGAACAAAATGACCCCGCGTTTTATCTTTAAAACAAAGAAATGGGTGAGCTTGTT
Source organism: Bacteroidota bacterium (assembly GCA_004356305.1). GTDB lineage: Bacteria > Bacteroidota > Bacteroidia > Flavobacteriales > Flavobacteriaceae > Aureisphaera. The sequence goes on from SMXJ01000081.1 coordinate 8,821, forward strand.
GATCCTGGGGTTTGGTGTAATTCTTTTGATACAAGGATTTTTCCCCGACCAGGTTCAAAAAGGGCTCGAAAAGATCCCAAAAACGAATTTACCAATGGACAACCAGGTTGAACCACAAGGAGAGTCTCTGGAAAGGACAAGTACATTCGAGTAAAAATCCCCAACCGAAATAGAAGGGGATCTATTGAGGCGTCTAGCGGATTCGAACCGCTGTGGGAGCTTTTGCAGAGCCCTGCCTAGCCACTCGGCCAAGACGCCATAAGAGAGGGCAAATATAAAAAGATTAAGCGTATTTAGTCTAATAATTAAAATTACCTTTTCGATTCCATTTTCACACTCACCTCTTCAACATCACCACCGATGGGCGGGTTCAATTTTGATATCGTAACCTCGACTCTATCCGCAAGCGAAATTTCTTTAAAAATTCTATTTATAATTCGCTGCCCAACATGTTCCAGGAGTTTTGATCGAACCGACATCTCGTTTTTAACGATTTGCTGAAGCTGCACATAATCTATCGTGTCCCTTAAACTATCCGTAGCAGCAGCTTTACTTAGATCAGCGATCACCTTCAGATTTACAAGGTAATCACTTCCTATTTTTTCTTCTTCGATCAGGCAACCATGATTCGTAAATATTCGAATGTTTTTAAGGCGGACCGTACTCATTTAATTTCTTTTTACAAAGATACTTTTTTCTGTTATTTATGTACCTTTGTGCCTTGAATTTTAGCAATGTCAGAACCAAAAGATTCTCTCAATTTCATCGAACATATCATAGAAGACGACCTTAGTGAAGACTATTCTAAAAAAAGCCTGCGCTTTCGTTTTCCTCCCGAACCGAACGGATATTTACATATAGGGCACGCTTCAGCCATCAACCTTAATTTTGGTTTGGGGTTGAAATACGATGCTCCTGTGAACCTTAGGTTTGACGATACCAATCCTACAAAGGAGGAACAGGAGTTTGTGGACGCGATCAAAAAGGATATTACATGGCTTGGTTATGAATGGGACACAGAGTGTTATGCTTCCGATTATTTTCAGCAGTTATATGATTGGGCATTAGCACTTGTAAAAAATGGAAAGGCTTATGTAGACTCTCAAACTTCAGAAGAAATTGCGAAACAAAAGGGAACTCCAAATGTTCATGGGACTGAAAGCCCTTTCAGAAACAGAACGGTTGAGGAAAATTTAGATCTGTTCGATAAGATGAAAAATGGCGATGCGGGAGAAGGGTCCTATGTGCTTAGAGCAAAGATTAATATGGCTTCGCCTAATATGTTGATGCGGGACCCGGTGATGTATCGGGTACTTCACAAACACCATCATCGCACCGGAACCGATTGGAAGATCTTCCCGATGTATGATTGGACCCATGGTGAAAGCGATTATATTGAGCAGGTGTCACACTCATTCTGTACTCTCGAATTTCTCCCCCACAGGGAGTTGTACGATTGGTTTTTGGACCAGGTGCACACCGAAGATAAATTACGCCCAAAACAGCGGGAATTTGCAAGAAGAAACCTAAGTCATACAGTGGTAAGCAAACGAAAGCTGGCCCGGTTGGTGGAGGATGGAGTGGTAAACGGCTGGGATGATCCCAGAATGCCTACAATTTCAGGCTTGCGAAGAAGAGGATACACTCCGGTTTCTATCAGGAATTTTGCGGAAAGCATAGGGGTTGGGAAACGTGAGAACCTGATCGACGTGTCCCATCTGGAATATAATGTCCGCGAAGACTTAAACAAAAAAGCGCCTCGTGTGATGGTGGTATTAAAACCTATAAAATTGGTGATCACTAATTATCCGGAGGGTGAGACCGAATGGCTCACAACAGAGAATAACCCTGAAGATGAGGCTGCAGGTTCCAGAGAAGTACCATTTTCCAGAGAGCTCTATATAGAACAGGATGATTTTAAGGAAGAGGCAAACCGGAAGTTTTTTCGCCTCACCCTGGGAAAAGAAGTGCGTCTTAAAAGTGCCTATATCATCAAGGGGGAAAGTGTTGTGAAGGATGATGAAGGAAACATCACGGAGATACGTTGCAGCTATGATCCCAATAGTAAGAGCGGCAGTGGAAATGAAGCTTCCATGAGAAAAGTGAAAGGAACACTGCATTGGGTTTCGATCAAAGAATCACTTCCCGTCGAAGTGCGCCTATATGATAGATTGTTTACGGATGCGTCGCCGGACACGCACAAAGACAAAGATTTTATGGAATTTGTAAACCCAAATTCTTTGGAAGTGGTAACCGCATATGCCGAACCAGGTATAAAAGAAGTGAGTAAAGGAGATCATTTTCAGTTTCAACGATTAGGATATTTTGTAGTAGACCCGGATAGCACTTCGAACAATATTGTGTTTAATAGAACGGTTCCCCTAAGAAATTCCTGGACAAAGATTTAAGAATAATATAGAAAAAAGGCTTTCAATTATTGAAAGCCTTTTTTATTAAAAGACAACATCATCACCTTCTTCCGGTGGCGGTGGCGGAATTTTTTTCTTTTTATTGGTTATTCCTTTACTGATATTTTGCTTCTTCATCTCTTCCCCTATCTGGTTGCTCGCTACGAAGGAAGCGATCATATCATTTAGCATATTGCTTCCCGCTTGTGGCGAATTAGGGAGTAAGATCAAGTTGCTGTTGGTTTCTTCCCCAAGGGATTGCAGGGTGTCATAGTGCTGTGTTACAACGATCAATGCGGAAGCTTCCTGAGAGTTAATACCCACTTTATTCAACACATCAACAGATTCTTCCAGGCCACGAGCAATCTCACGACGTTGGTCGGCGATTCCCTGTCCCTGCAGGCGCTTACTTTCGGCTTCAGCACGGGCCTTTGCAACGATCTTGATACGTTCTGCCTCGGCTTCGTATTCGGCAGCGACCTTCTCTCTTTCGGCAGCGTTGATGCGGTTCATAGCTGCTTTTACCTGTATATCTGGATCGAGATCGGTTACAAGAGTTTTAACGATGTCATAACCATAGTTCACCATAGCTTCGTTCAACTCTTGTTTTACCGCGATGGCGATGTCATCCTTACGTTCAAAAACATAATCCAATTTCATTTTTGGAACCACTGCACGAACCACATCAAATACATAGGAGGTAATTTGTTCGTGCGGGTTCTGGAGCTTGTAGAATGCCTCGTAAATTTTCTCCCTAATTACTTGAAATTGTACGGATATCTTCAATATAACAAAAACATCGTCTTTTGTTTTGGTTTCCACCATGACATCTAACTGCTGGATTTTCAGGTTGATACGGCCTGAAATCCGATCTATAAGAGGAATTTTAAATTGCAGTCCGGAATTTCGAATACTTATAAATCGGCCGAAGCGTTCTATAATCGCTGCGGTTTGTTGTTTCACTATAAAAACAAACGCCAGTAGAATAAAAAAGGAAAATATTATTATTGGAATCCATATAAATCCACCCATAGAAATAAATTTAGTTGTTAAGAAGATTGAAGGTACAAAAATTAAGCTACTTTTGAGCCTTTAAAAACCAACCTATTGTATGAGTCTAAAGAAGTTATTATTTGTTACCCTCACCATTTTATTTTTTCAAATCATTTCAGCACAAAAGAACTATCAGGAGTTTAACTATTTGGGTATTTCAGGGGGAATCGGGTTCTTCGATATCGAAACAGACAATTTTTTAACTGAACAAGGCTCAAGTTATATATTCGCCTTTACCACACGCGGAATGTTTTACAATAATTTCGACCTTATTTACGGGATAAGCTTTGTACAAAACGGAGTTGGAATTTTTGGGAATAACCCAGGCGATCCCTCAAATAATTTTCAGTCACAATATGTGAATTATACCATACAAGCAGCCCAAATAACTCTTTTAGCTAGTTACAATATAGTTCGAAATCATCTAAGCTTAGAGGCAGGCCCCATTTTAAATGTAAATGGCAGGCTAAAACTAGACAGCAATAATTTTAAAGACTTTATACTTGAAGGATATGAAACACTAAAGGCTGAAGATATTCAAAACGTATCCAAAGTTCATTTTTTCTTAGCCGGAGGGATCACGGCGGGAATTGAGAATTTCCGGTTGGGGGCTCAATATCAATATGGGGTGACCAATCTTTTCAACCGCCTTAATGATATTGATGAAATAGAAAAGCCGGAAGAGGAGTATGATGGCCACGTCTCGACAGTTCTTTTGACAGCAGTGATTTATTTTTAAGCTATTTTCTGAATAGCTGCCGCTATCCTCTTAACGGTTTCGTCTCTTCCAAGAACGGCTGCGATCTCAAAAACATCCGGGCCTGTCATTTCACCCACCAAAGCGAGGCGTAAGGGCATCATTACTTTGCCAAAGCCGATTTCCTGTGAAGTGATCCATTCTTTTATTGTTGAAGAAATGGCCTCTACTGAAAAATCTTCGGTATCGTTCAAAAGATCTATTAGCTGCTGAAGGATCCGTGGCGTGTCTTCTTTAAAGGCTTTTTTTGAAGCCTTTTCGTCATAATCTGCCGGGGCCTGAAAGAAAAAACCTCCTTGTTCCCAAAGATCATCCGGGAAGGTGGCGCGTTCTTTAATGAGCGAAACGATTTTCCTTAAATTCAGCGTGGTTGAAACTCCTTTTAGTTTGAGCACTTCTGAAAACTCTTCGGACAGAACATCCGTATCTACCTGCTGCAAATAGTGGTGTTGGAACCATTTGGTTTTTTCAGGATCGAATTTAGCGCCGCCTTTATGTACACGATCCAGGCTAAAGGCATCTATAAGCTCATTCAAACTAAAGATCTCCCGCTCGGTTCCCGGGTTCCATCCTAATAGTGCCAACATATTTACGACAGATTCAGGTAAATATCCTTCTTCTCTATACCCGGAAAAAGTATCACCATCGGCGCCCTTCCATTCCAAGGGAAAGACAGGAAACCCTCCGGCTTCTCCGTC
>SMXJ01000082.1 GCA_004356305.1 Bacteroidota bacterium
CTTCCTCTCGCAAGAACTTACATGCCTCTTCAATTCGTAGTTCGTTCAGGAAAGTGATATAGGTTTTGCGGGTACGCTTTTTGAAGTATTTGCAAAACGCATTGGTTGTCATGGCTGCTTCTCTGGCGATTTCATCCAGGGAAATCTTCTCATGGAAATGGGTCATGCTGTATTGAAAAACGGCACTCATGCGCTGGCCCTCATTATCGGTGTATCCTTTTTCTGAAATAAAGGAAGAAAGTACTTCATGCTTCGCATTATTGAGATGTTTTAGTAATTTAAAAAACAGAATAAAGCGATCGAGTTTGGATACCTTCTGAAGTTTTTGAAATATGTTGATGATCTTTTCACCCGGTGAAGTAACCTTAAAACCATTTTCGGCTTTTTTAAAAAAGGAAATAAGTGATTTCAATTCTTCGGTATCAAAAAAACCATGGCCGAAAGACGTTTTAGTAAAAAATACGGAAAGCATATGTGACTTCTGACCAAGAGTGGTATTGCTTTTGAATACATGAGGTAATTTCCCAGCCAGGACAATGACATCTCCCGCATTATAAAAACCAACACTGTCTCCTACGATCAAAGTTCCTTGTCCTTGTTCGATCAAGCTAATTTGAAATTCCTCATGCTGATGCAAAAATTCATAAAAGGAGAGTTGTTCGTCCTCTTGAAGGATCAAAGCGTCTCGCTTGGGCTTTGGTATGGTAAAAGGTAAAACCTTCATAAGTATTGCAATACTAATCAATTAATACATAGAATGGACGAATAAGGATAAAATAGTATCAACTATGAATAAATCGGTATTATTGAAAAAGTACTTTTTCCTTTATTTTTGAATTAAAGTCAGACTTTATGAATTTTGAATGGGAAGGCGTCATGCCGGCGGTAACTACCAAGTTTACGGATGAAGATTCGTTGGATCTTCAACTGTTTGAACATAATATAAACGCACAACTCGACGCGGGAGTTCATGGTATAGTTCTGGGAGGAACTCTCGGTGAAGCCAGCACTTTGGATGATCATGAAAAAAGTACTCTCACCCGAACTGCGGTTAAAATCGTTGAGAATAAAGTACCGGTTCTCATCAATATCGCCGAGCAAACCACCAAAGGTGCCGTCAAGGCAGCACACAAGGCTGAAGAGGATGGCGCTTCGGGATTAATGATGCTTCCACCTCTGCGTTATAAGGCAGGAGACAGGGAAACTGTAGCGTATTTCAAGGCAGTTGCCAATTCTACGACCTTGCCTATAATGGTCTATAACAATCCGGTGGATTATAACATTGAAGTTACACTACCTATGTTCGAAGAACTATTAAAATGCGACAATATTCAGGCAGTAAAAGAATCTACTCGGGATATCTCGAACGTGACCCGTATTAAAAATAGTTTTGGCGATCGCCTGAAAATAATGACAGGAGTGGATACCTTAGCGTTGGAAAGTTTATTGATGGGTGCAGATGGTTGGATCGCGGGTTTGGTGTGTGCCTTTCCTGCAGAAACGGTTGCCATTTATGAACTGCAGAAGAAGGGGAGAATTCAGGAAGCCATCGAGATCTATCGTTGGTTTTTACCCTTACTTGAGTTGGATATTAACCCGAAATTAGTACAAAACATAAAACTAGCCGAAGTAGCAACCGGATTGGGTTCAGAAACAGTGCGAGCACCCAGATTGCCTCTGTTTGGAGCAGAAAGAACCCATGTATTGAAAGTTATTGAAGATGGAATAAAATCGAGGCCTCAATTACCCGAATACAAAAATTTATAATGCTGGAAATAAGGCCCACTTGCGAACATTGTAATAAGTTATTGCCATTTGACTCAAAAGATGCAATGATCTGTACTTTTTAATGCACATTTTGCGAGGAATGTGTAGAAACTGTTTTACAACTTGTGTGTCCAAATTGTGGTGGAAATTTTACAAAAAGGCCCACCCGGCCCGAAAAGTTACTGGATAAGTATACCGTTTCAGAACAGATCGTGCACAAACCCGTGGATATGGCAGCACATTTAAAACGAATTAACGAAAGATGATTACAGGAAAAAATTATATCGGATTTTCTCTCAGTGGAAATGGAAAAATCACCTATAAAACTTTTAATCCGGAAACAAACCGAGAGAATCCAACAATATTCATCGAAGCAACTTCGGAAGAAATTGATAAAGCATTGCAATTGGCGACAACTGCCTTTCCTATCTATAGAAATATTCCGGGTAAAAAAAGAGCTCTGTTTCTGAATACCATCGGAGATGAAATTCTGGATCTCGGTGATGAGTTGATCCGAACCTATATGACTGAATCCGGCCTGGCCGAAGGACGGGCAAAAGGAGAACGCAGCCGCACCATTGGACAACTTCGTATGTTTGCCGGCCTCATAGAGACCGATCATTGGCGCCAACCTAAGATCGATACTGCTATCCCCGACAGAGCTCCCATCCCTAAACCCGACTTGCGTCAACTGTTAATTCCCTTAGGGCCTGTTGTGGTTTTCGGCGCGAGCAATTTTCCATTGGCATATTCCACAGCAGGTGGGGACACAGCATCCGCCCTTGCCGCCGGATGTCCCGTAATCGTAAAATCACACCCTATGCATGCCGGAACCGGTGAATTGGTAGCTTCTGCTATTAGTAAGGCAGCGAAGGATACAGGAATGCCAGACGGTGTTTTTTCAAACTTGAATAGTGGGGGGATCGAGGTGGGTCAAACATTAGTGAAACACCCTCAGGTTAAAGCAGTTGGTTTTACCGGCAGCATTCGGGGAGGCCGTGCCTTATATGATATTGCGGCCAGGCGCCCGGAACCTATCCCTGTTTTTGCTGAAATGGGCAGTATAAATCCCGTGATCATTACATTAAAAGCGCTAAAAGGCCGAGCGGAATCAATAGCCACTACTTACTCAAAATCTATTACGCTGGGTACGGGTCAATTTTGCACCAACCCGGGACTAATTCTTGCGATTGAAAGCACGGAATTGACTTCTTTTATAAATGACCTGGGAGAAAAAACGATCGCCATTGCTTCACAATCGATGCTACATCCCAATATTCATGAAGCATTTGAAAATAAAGGAGCCGAAGTCATCGCCCAGGAAGGAACTACATTGGTAGCTCAATATAATGATGAAACACCAAATAATTATGCGCGGGCTGCTATTGTCACTGTTTCCGGGACGGCTTTCTTAAATAATTCAAATTTACATCAAGAGGTGTTTGGGCCCTTTTCAATGGTAGTACAATGTAGGGATGAAGCACAATTATTGAAGGTGATCTCTAATCTTGAAGGACAATTGACAGGAACCATTATTGCCGAACAAGAAGATTATAAATCGCTTCAACCCCTCATTGAGAAATTGCAAAACAGGGTGGGCCGAATTATCATTAACGGTGTACCTACGGGAGTTGAGGTTAGTGATGCTATGACCCATGGAGGGCCCTATCCGGCAAGTACGGATAGTCGGTTTACGGCAGTGGGGAACCAAGCGATCAAGAGATGGGTGCGCCCCTTCAGTTATCAGGATTTTCCGGAAGAATTACTTCCTGATATCTTAAAGTAACGGTTATGAAAACTACCTTCAAATGCATCGATGCACATACTTGTGGAAACCCGGTTAGGGTAATTACATCGGGAATACCTTCGCTCGATGGTGAATCCATGAGTCAAAAACGCCAGCATTTTTTGAGAGAATTTGATTGGATTCGCAGAGGTTTGATGTTTGAACCACGTGGCCACGATATGATGAGCGGGAGTTTCTTTTTCGAACCTCAACATTCGGAAAATGATCTTGGTATCCTGTTTATTGAAACATCAGGTTGCCTGCCCATGTGTGGTCATGGAACTATTGGAGCTATTACTATTGCTATTGAAGAAGGATTGGTTCAACCTAAGGTTCCGGGAAAAATACGGATGGAAACACCGGCTGGATTGGTAGAAATAGACTATCATCAAACAGGGGGGAAAGTAGAGTGGGTAAAGTTGAAAAATGTCACCTCTTTTCTAGCCGCGGAAGATCTTACAATTGCATGTCCGGAGCTTGGTGAGATTACTTTCGATGTGGCCTATGGTGGTAACTATTACGCCATTATCGATCCTCAAGAGAATTTTACCGGAGTTCAGGATTTTACGGCCGTTAAACTGATACAGCTTTCACGAATGCTACGGGATCGAATAAATAATAAGTATCCAGATAGGTTTATTCATCCCGAAAATAAAACGATTCGAGATGTAAGTCATATACAATGGACGGGAGAACCACTGGACCCAAAATCTTCAGGGCGAAATGCTGTGTTTTATGGGGATAAAGCCATCGATCGCTCTCCATGTGGAACAGGGACTTCTGCCAGAATGGCGCAACTGTATGCCAAGGGGAAATTGAAAGTGGGAGAAAAATTCATTCATGAGAGTTTTATAGGATCGACATTTATTGGTTGTATAGAAGAGGAAACACGAATTGATGGAAGAAAAGCCATCATTCCAAGCATACAAGGTTGGGCTAAGGTCTATGGCTATAATACTATAACTATCGATACCGAAGACGATCCGTATGCTTTTGGTTTTCAAGTAATATAGATCGATGAACTAATGAATAAATGATGTAATGAGTCAATAAATCAATGAATAAATATAGCGTGAATAAGGCAGAATTTATCGAAGAGTTCAAAAATAGAACGAAGGGTCTTGCCGTATCTGTAATCTTGTTTTATGATAAAATGCTAAAGACTGAGGCTTCTAAAATAATTGGGAAACAATTGATAAGATCGGTAACATCTACCGCAGCGAATTACAGAGCGGCTTGTATTGCTCGATCTAACAGGGAGTTTTTTGCTAAAATGTCCATTGTCGTCGAAGAGGCAGATGAAACACTTTTTTGGTTAGAAATGCTGAGAGACACAAAATTAGTTTCTGAGGCTGACGTTGAACCTTTTATTAAAGAAATCACCGAAATAGTAAAAGTAATGTCAGTTGCCAGAAAAAACGTAAAAAAATAAAAGCCATTAAATCATTGAACCATTAAATCATTGAACCATTAAATCATTGAACCATTAAACCATTAAATCATTGAACCATTAAATCATTGAACCATTAAACCATTAAATCATTGAACCATTAAACCATTAAATCATTGAACCATTAAATCATTAAACCATTAAATCATTGAGCCATTAAATCATTAAATCATTGAACCATTAAACCATTAAATCATTGAACCATTATATCATTAAACCATTAAATCATTGAACCATTAAATCATTAAATCATTGAGCCATTAAACCATTAAATCATTGAAAAAAGTCATTATCATCGGAGGTGGAGTAATTGGGCTGTGTTCGGCTTATTACCTTGTCAGGGAAGGACA
>SMXJ01000083.1 GCA_004356305.1 Bacteroidota bacterium
AATCAAATCCTACTACCTACATTACCACTTGTCCTGAATGCCATACCGAATTAATTCGTAATGAGGGCGAAGCCCAACATTATTGCCCGAATACCAAGGGCTGCCCGCCTCAGATCATCGGACGAATACAACATTACATTTCCCGGAAGGCCATGGATATTGAGGGCTTAGGAGGGGAGACGGTTGCCTTATTGGTGAAAAACGGACTTATTAAAAACTACGCTGACCTGTACCAACTTGTTGTAGAGGAGCTGATCCCTCTGGAACGCCTGGCACAGAAAAGTGCGGAGAATTTGGTAAAAGGCATCAATCTATCTAAAGAAATTCCATTCGAACGAGTGTTGTTTGCTTTAGGAATTCGTTATGTGGGAGAAACGGTAGCTAAGAAATTGGCAAAACACTTTAAGAGTATTGATGCATTGATGTTGGCTTCTGAAGAAGAGCTGGTATTGGTAGATGAGATAGGGGAGCGTATTGCCCGAAGTGTGGTTCATTTCTTTACTGAGGAAGAAAACAGAGTGACAATCCAACGGTTGAAGGATCATGGAGTTCAATTGAAGATCTCGGACGAACAACTCGCTGACCAAACCGATATACTTCTGGGAAAGTCCTTTGTGGTTTCAGGTGTATTCACCAAAGTTTCCCGCATTGAACTGAAAAAGCTCATCGAAGACAATGGAGGAAAGGTGTCGAGTAGTATCTCGGGCAAAACGAGTTTTGTTGTGGCGGGAGACAATATGGGACCCAGCAAACGAACCAAGGCAGAGGGACTTGGGATTCCGATTATTTCCGAAGATGATTTTTTACAAATGATTTCTTAAATCCTAGAATAAAATACATAACTTGTATTTTTGTAATGCAATTACAGCCTCACATGTTTGAAAGATTAAAGCGAAGGTCATTAAAAAAGGTAACCGAGAGAAACTTGGCGCATCGCGATTTATCTCAATTGAACTCGACATTGAAAACGCTTGGTTTTATTGTGGATGAGAAACTGATCCAGGATTTTGAACCACTGTATGATTTTTATGTGGATTTTAAATTGTTACCCAAAGATGTGAAGGTTTTTACGTTTATTGAGGTGAAGAAGAAATTACCATCTCTGCTTCAAAATCAGGTGCAGAGCAAGGATTTCAATTGGAAAGGTGAAATGCACAATCAAAATGCCAGTGAATTTTTGGATAAAGATTTTGATGTTTTAGTGGGTTATTACGAAGGAAAGCATGAATTTTTGGATGCCATGATCTCACAGAGCAATGCGAAGTTCAAGGTAGGATTTGCAGGTGGTGACAAGCGATTGTTTGATCTGTTGATTTCAGTAAAACCTGATGAGATCGAAACATTTAAGATAGAATTGAAGAAATACTTAGAGATATTGAATAAAATATAAACAAAAATCAGATACATGGAGACAGAAACAGTCCCTTTTGACTCTTGAATCGAAAATAGAACCATCAATAAAAATACCCTATTATAGGCATGAAAGAACTCATTGGAACCGGTGTAGCGCTCATCACTCCCTTTACCACCAATTTTGAGGTGGATGTGGAAGGGTTGAAACGAATTGTGAATTACCAGATCGATAATGGAATAGATTACCTCGTGGTGTTAGGCACCACAGGCGAAAGCGTGACATTGAGTGAGAAAGAAAAGCAGTTGGTAATAGACACTATTATTGAAGTAAATGAAAGAAGATTACCACTGGTTTTAGGTATAGGAGGAAATAATACGAAGGAAGTTGTGAACGAGATCACAACCCGAGACCTGTCCGCTTTCAGCGCTGTACTATCGGTATCTCCAGCCTATAATAAGCCCACTCAAGAGGGGATTTATCAGCACTTTTCGGCCATTGCGAAAGTAGCGCCAAAACCGGTCATCTTATACAATGTACCGGGAAGAACAGCGAGCAATATGCTTCCTGAAACGGTTATTCGCCTGGCAAACGATTTTCCAAATATTGTAGCTATCAAAGAAGCTGCAGGGGATATGGTTCAAGCCATGCGAATGATTTCCGGGACGCCAGATGATTTCCTGGTGATCAGTGGAGATGATATGATCGCTTTGCCCATGACTTTGGCCGGTGGAGCAGGGGTGATCTCAGTGATTGGGGAAGGTTTTCCGAAAGAATTTGCAAAAATGATCCGTTTCGGGTTAGAGCGAAAAGTGGAGGAGGCCTATGAAATTCACTATAAAATTGCTCCGTGCACAGATCATATCTTTGCTGAAGGTAATCCGGCGGGTATCAAGGCGGTTTTCAGCAAATTAGGCCTTTGCGGCGATACAGTGAGACTTCCTTTGGTAGGGGTTGGCGACGCGCTGCGAAGGGAAATCGACACCTTTGTTGCTAATTTTTAATTCTATTTTTTTTCATTGCGTTAAATATTTCAGAATTAATAGAAAAAGTCCTCGTGGTTATAATATTTTAGCCATATAATAAGTTTTTGTAATCAGGTAATATTCACTACTTTTGCACGATGTTTTTTAAAACAATGAGAACGAGCCTTTTATTTGTATTTTCAGCACTTTTATTCACTTCTTGTAGCGAGTATCAAAAGCTATTGAAGTCTGACGATGCAGCGAGAAAATATGCTGTTGCAGACTCGCTTTACGAGGCCGGTAAATACAAGAAATCGTTGAAATTGATGGAACAGATAGTTCCTGTATATCGTGGCAAACCTCAGGCAGAATCGCTGATGTTTAAATATGCCAACACCTTCTATAATTTGGAGGATTATTATTTGGCTGGATATCAGTTTGAGAGGTTTGAAACTACATATCCCAAAAGCGACAGTGTGGAGATTGCGGCATATCGGTCGGCCAAGAGTTATTACGAACTCTCTCCGCGTTATTCACTGGATCAGGAAGATACGAATATTGCCCTGGAAAAGTTGCAGTCCTATATCAACAAATATCCAAACTCAGATTTTCGCCTGGAGGCAAATGCCTTGGTTAAAGAACTGCGAGAAAAACTGGAAAAAAAGGATTTTGAAGTAGCCAAGCAATATTTGTCTATTTCCGATTTTAAAGCTGCCATCGGTGCCTTTGATAATTTTATTCAGGATCACCCGGGATCGACTTATAGAAAAGATGCTTTCTTCGGAAGAATGAATGCAGCATATAAATTGGCTATAAATAGTGTGCCTTCAAAGGTTGAAGATAGATTGAACACAGCTATGAAGTATTACCAAAGTTTTACAAAATATTACAGTGACACCTCTTTGAAAGAGGATGCAGACGAGATCCTTCAAGATATTGAAAAAAGGTTGTCACAAAAGGAAACAGCAATTAATTAAGAACCATGAGAGATATTAAGAATTCAGACGCAGCTATCACCACTATTACTATTGATAAAAACTTAATAGATGGGCCTACCGGCAATATTTATGAGGCGATCTCTATTATTTCGAAAAGAGCGACTCAAATCAATGGAGACATTAAAAAAGAACTTTTGGAGAAATTGGATGAATTTGCTACCTACAATGACAGCCTGGAGGAAATTTTTGAGAATAAAGAGCAAATTGAAGTATCCAAGTTTTACGAAAAACTTCCCAAGCCACATGCGCTAGCGGTGCAAGAATGGTTGGAAAATAAGATCTACTACCGCAATACGCAGGACGAAGAATTAGAAACTTAAACCACATGTCTGTACTGAGCGGTAAAAATGTATTACTGGGTGTAACTGCCGGTATTGCCGCTTACAAAAGTACTTTTTTGGTGCGATTACTTGTAAAAAAAGGTGCCGATGTAAGAGTGGTAATGACACCCTCTGCAAAGGAATTTGTAACACCTCTGACACTTTCCACACTTTCCAAAAACGAAGTATATTCCTCGTTTACAAATGAAGAAGATGATAACGCTCAATGGAATAATCATGTTGAGTTGGGTATTTGGGCCGATTTATTTATAATCGCACCTGCAACTGCAAATACGTTATCGAAAATGTCGCAGGGAACCAGCGATAATTTATTGGTGGCTACCTATCTTTCGGCTAAATGCCCGGTTTATATTGCACCGGCCATGGACCTGGATATGTATAAGCATCCTTCAACGCATGAGACTTTCGAAAAGCTGGAATCCTTCGGAAATATCTTAATACCGGCGGCACATGGTGAATTGGCCAGTGGTTTGGTAGGGCAAGGCCGAATGGCTGAACCTGAGGATATTATCGATTTTATTGAAAAGGATATTTCAGAAAAACTTCCGCTCAAAGGAAAGAAAATACTCATTACAGCAGGCCCCACCTATGAAGCCATCGATCCGGTTAGGTTTATAGGTAATCACTCTAGTGGAAAAATGGGCTATGCGATTGCCGAAACAGCGGCACAATTAGGAGCTAAGGTGACCCTGATATCAGGCCCTGTAAGCATTCGAACAGAGAACTCCTTAATTCATTTGGTAAAAGTGACCACAGCCCAACAGATGTATGATGCCGTGCTCCAAGGTTTTGAAAGTTGTCATATAGCCATTCTTAGTGCTGCGGTGGCAGATTATCGTCCGACCGATGTCGCTTCGCAAAAGATCAAAAAGAAGGAGGGCTCCCTCACGATTCAGCTTGAAAAAACGGAAGATATTCTGGCTTCACTTGGAACGCGTAAAGACCGTCAGTTCCTGGTTGGTTTTGCACTAGAGACGGAAAACGAACTCGAAAATGCAAAAACAAAACTGAAGAAAAAGAATTTAGATTTAATTGTATTAAATTCGCTAAATGATACAGGCGCTGGCTTTGGGACCGATACTAACAAAGTAACTTTTGTTACCCGAAACAATAAAGTTATTCCCTTTGAAGTTAAAAGTAAGAAAGAAGTTGCCAACGATATTTTACAACACATTATAAATCAACTCGATGCGTAGAATTTTATTTTTGATTACGTTATTAGTTTCAACACTTGCAGTACAAGCTCAAGAGCTAAACGCTACTGTTACTATTGATGCCGTACAAACCGGACAGCCCAACCTTCAGGTATTCAGAACACTGGAAGAGCAATTGACGGAGTTCATAAATAATACTTCGTGGACCAATAAGGAATATAAAAATCAAGAACGTATCGATTGTAATTTTACTTTGATCATTCAAAGTTTTGAATCCACTTCCTTTACCGGAAACTTGCAGGTACAGTCTTCGCGACCTATATATGGTTCAATTTACGATTCCCCTGTTTACAATTATAACGACAGGCAATTCAGTTTTGACTATATCGAATTTCAACCTTTGGTCTTTAATATCAATAATTTTGATTCCAATTTGATCTCAGTAATTGCTTATCACATTTATACAGTTATCGGATTGGATGCCGATACCTTCAGATTGAATGGGGGAAGTGAGTACTTTGCCATCGCCAAACAGATCGTAAACACAGCGGCATCGGGTAATTTCAAAGGTTGGAAGGCAACCGATGGCACTCAGTCTCGTTACCGATTCAACGATGCCATATTGAGTAATGTTTATAAAGAATATCATGACGCTTTATACAC
>SMXJ01000084.1 GCA_004356305.1 Bacteroidota bacterium
GTACATCCATCGGTTGTATTTGGTATTGTCGTGCTTTAAACTATCGAGTGCCTTTAAAGGATCTTTAATATTTGTGGTCTTATAAAAGTCGATGTAGAGTTCAAAACGGGTTAAAATTCTTGGAACCCAGTGAAGTGTATCCAAGTGTTCTTCAGAAATATAATCGTACGTCTGAATCGTATCTTTTTTCTTGAATAGAGGGTTGAATAATTTGATCAAAGAATCCACTTCTTTTGGATTGGGAATGTTTTCGAGCCCCGGAATGGAATCTACCGGAATTCCCTTCGCTCTTAAAATAGAATTATAGGAAACGGTATCTGTTGGGGTCGTGAATATCCTAATATTATCTCCGGTGGGACCCAGCTCTAAATTCGGTCCGTTCCCATTTTTACTAAATCTATTGTCCGTTGCGGAGAACGATGAGATAATTCCCGACAGCAAAAAATAGATGATCGAAACGCTCAAAAAGAACCGAAATGGATTAGCATACGTCAGTCGCTTTCCGTCTACATAATTCCGTGTTATGGTACCCGGTCGAAACAACAGATCTTTCAATGTATGTCTAAAACGTGAGTCGTAGGTTATGATGCTTCCAATAAATTCGCCGAAAAAGTCCTTTAATACAAGGCTTTTAGTAGTGTTGAGTTGCCCACAGTAGGAGCAATAAACGTCGGTCAGTTCCAACGTATTGCTGCAGTTGAGGCATTCGGGTCCTCGAAATTTGGCTGCTTTTCGGCCAACGGTCTTTTTCGGTAGTTGGTTAGTCATATCGTAAATTTAAGGAAACTTCCTCATAGTATGACTGTCCGCTAAATATCCTTCAGATCCATGGGAAGCATTTTGAAGATTAACTTTGTATTGGGACTTGTACTCACTCCTACTGAATGAAAAGTGCGACAAAAATTAATTGGTAATTATACTGGAATTAGATTTACCATAACCTATGATGCGGTCATATCTTTCCCCGGGGCCTCGGTAGTAGACCACTACGGTATAGTCGTTTTCGGTTTCCCAATAGTCACCGCCAATGGTTCCCTCATCTACACTGCCATCCCGATCCACCAATACAAACCGATAGTTGTAAAATCCTTGTTTAAATAAACGACTGGTTCGGTACGAATCACTGATCTCATCGTAGCTCAAATAAGTGCTTTCGTCTATGCACCAATTGTTGAAACTACCGTAGATATGAATTTCTTTATCTCCTATATCCTCGAAATACTGGAAGTTAAAGTGTATACGAACGTATTCAGCCTGGATGTTATGATTTTTGAATCTGGCGGAACGCACTACAAAATCGCCGTTGATATCGGGATAATAAGTATAGAGTGCATTTGCACGTGAACCACGGGTGTAAAGAAAGTGCTCATAAATGTCGGTTAATTCCACTCTTCGAATGCTAATATTACCACCGAGTAGCTTCGAACTGTCAAAGTTTAAAAACTCGTTTCCTCCCCAAAAGGAAGATTCAAGATCATATCTATATATTAGCTTGCTTCCAATCGTATATTGAGGTTTTAGATCGGTAATGGCACTTTTAAGATTGTTATTTTGTAAAACAAGGGTTTTTACATTTTCTTTAGGATTGATCAATAATTCACCGGGAGAATCGATAGTGAAATAAACGCTCTGTTTGGAGTTGATATATTTAAAAGTCCTGGATCTTTTTATATCCACAGCCACTTTCACTTCGTTTAGCATGACCATGAATTTTCGGGTAAAAACGAGATCACCGTCATAATTATAAATACTCAAAAGATAGTTACCACTTTTTAGAACACCCCGGGTGTCCACATTCGGTATTCTTAATGTATAGTGAGAATATAATTGAAGGGAATTCAGTGAATTTTCATAGTTCACAATGCGAATATCATCAAATCCATCGAGATATTCTCCTTTTGAAAGGTCACTTGGGGTCCAATCAAAATCGTGGTGGGTGATCCTGTAGTAGTAATCTGCTTCATCGCCAATGATGTCGTCAAAAGAAAGCTCTAATGATTCGCCCAAACGAATAATAGGTAATTTACTCTGTTGTGCGCCACCTCGGAATTGGATGGTTCGAATATGATAAGGTTCAATTTTTTCGATGAACTGTGCTTCAGAAGAAAAAAAGTATCCCAAGGTTAAAAACAACAATAGCGTCTTGTTCAGCATAGACCAGTAAATTTTGCGGTTAAAGATAAACAATTTTTGTGCCTAAAATTAAAGGGAAAATAACACGGTTTTATTTTCACGAAAATTACTTCCATTTATTATGGGATACGCGTTTTAATCATTAAATTTGCGTTCCCAAAATCTGAGTAAATTTCAGTAGGGGAATTAAGGAGAATTTTAATACAAGTATTCTATGTCCAAAGACATTAAGATTAGAAAAGGTCTTAATATTCGATTAAAAGGCGAAGCAGAAAAAACTCTTTCCAATGCACCACGGTCTCGTACCTTCGCCATCAGACCTGAAGACTTCCATCTCATAATCCCAAAAATGGTTATAAAAGAGGGAGCGAAAGTAGAAGCCGGAGACATTTTATTTTATTCAAAATCACAAGAAGAAATCAAGTTCGTTTCTCCGGTGAGTGGTACCCTTACCGAAATTGAAAGAGGGGCAAAACGAGTGATCACCAAGATCACAATCGAAGCAGACCGTCAGGATATGTATAAGGATTTCGGGATTGTCGATCCGGATACTACGAGTCCCGGTGACCTCAAAAAACATCTGTTGAATTCGGGTTGCTGGCCATTCATAAAACAACGTCCGTATGACATGATAGCAAATCCGGATATTGTACCTAAAGCGATTTTTATTTCAGGATTCAATACGGCTCCTTTGGCAGCCGATCTTGATTTTACCCTTCAAGGTAAAGAGAAACAATTACAAGCCGCGGTTACGGCATTGAGTAAATTAACCGATGGCGCTGTACATGTTTCCGTGCGAACTGGACAGGGTTCTCCATTTAGTGGATTGAAAGATATAAGCTTACATAACTTCAGTGGTCCGCATCCTGCCGGTAACGTCGGAACCCAAATTGCCAAACTCGATCCGGTAAATAAGGGCGAAACCGTTTGGACGGTGGCTGCTCAGGATCTGGTTATTATCGGTGAGTTGATCATAAGTGGAAAATTTAATACTGATAGAGTTATAGCCTTAGCGGGTTCTTCAGTAAAAACTCCTAAATATTACAATACCAAAATTGGTGCTGAGGTTTCCACCTTTGTTAATGATTCGGGTCTTTCTGAAGATAACTCAAGATTGATAAGCGGAGATGTATTGACAGGAACAAAGATATCGCCAAAAGATCATTTGGGATATTACGATAATACGGTAAGTGTTATTCCTGAGGGGGATGATTATGAGTTCTTTGGTTGGGCCATGCCTGTTTTCAAGAAAATATCTCCATCAAGGGCTTTGACTTTTTCCTGGATGTTTCCGAAGAAAAAATACGACTTAAATACCAACACCAATGGGGAGCACCGGGCCTTCGTTTTGACCGGAAACTATGAAGAAGTCTTCCCAATGGATATTTATCCGTTGCAAATATTGAAAGCCTGTTTGGTGAAAGACCTCGATGCCATGGAAGCACTTGGAATGTACGAAGTAGCTCCCGAAGATTTTTCATTGACCGAATTTATTTGTGTGTCCAAACAACCGCATCAGCAAATTATACGAGAAGGACTGGACTTAATGTATAAAGAAATAGGATAACGCTATGGGATTGAAACATAAATTACATAGGCTAAAAGAAAAATACAAGGGCAAGAAAATGGCGCCCGCGTTCAACGCATTGCATACCTTTTTGTATTTACCAAACCTCACAACGCATTCCGGTGGCCACATTCGAGCAGCGGATGATCTGAAACGGACGATGAACATTGTGATAATGGCTTTGTTGCCTTGTTTGATCTTCGGAATATATAACGCCGGATACCAACATTACCTCGCTTTAGGAGATATTCAGGCAGCTACCGGTTTCTTCAGTCCGGAGTTTTGGTCGATGGAAAACTTTAGTCTGGGAGCCTGGAAAGTACTTCCGTTAGTATTGATATCCTATGGAGTTGGTCTGGGAGTGGAGTTTTTATTCGCTGTGATCAAAGGGCATGAGGTAGAAGAAGGATATTTGGTAACCGGAATGTTGGTTCCCTTAATCGTACCTATCGATATTCCATTATGGATGTTGACCGTGGCTGTGATCTTTGGAGTGGTAATTGGGAAAGAAGTATTTGGTGGTACCGGAATGAATATTCTAAACCCAGCCTTAACTATACGTGCTTTCTTGTTCTTCGCCTATCCCACCTGGATGAGTGGAGATAAAGTATGGGTGAGCGGTGCTGTTGAATCCATAGGCCAACCCGATGCGATCTCCGGTGAAACTATTTTGGGAAGTTTAGCGCAGGGTAATTCTTTTGGATATGATATAATGGATATGTTCTATGGGTTTATCCCGGGTTCCGTAGGAGAGACCTCTACCTTATTGATTTTGTTGGGAGGCTTGTTCTTAATATTTACGAAGATAGGAAGCTGGCGTATTATGCTTTCATCTGTATTGGGTGCCCTTGGAATGGGACTCATATTTAATGGTGTTATTTCTGCGGAATGGATTGGTGAGAACAGCAAATTTTTCAGCTTGATGAATACCGAATTTTGGCAGCACCTGCTAATTGGGGGTCTGGCCTTTGGTATTGTCTATATGGCGACAGATCCTGTAACGGCGTCTCAAACCAACAAGGGTAAATGGATCTATGGAATTATGATCGGGGTTCTTTCGGTGACGATACGTGTATTCAACCCGGCATATCCGGAAGGAGTGATGCTGGCCATTTTATTGATGAACGTGTTTGCGCCCACCATCGATCACTATGTGCTTCAGGGAAACATTAAGAAAAGAGCAAAACGTATAAAAGTTAAAACTATATAATTATGGCGATCAATACGGATAAAAATAGTTACACCATCTTATTTGCGGTTATTATGGTGTTGGTGGTAGGTTCTTTGTTGGCAGGATTTGCAAGTGGATTAAAACCAAGGATACTGGCAAATGAACGTTTTGAGAAACAACAAAACATACTTTATACTTTGGGAGTGAACAATAATGAAGGCCCCAATGATGTGGAGTTTATTTCCACCGATATTGTTGAGGCCGAATTTAAAAAATACATCACCAGACAAATTGTGATCGAAGGAGACAAAGAGACCGATAACGATCAAGCCTACCTTATCGACATAAAGAAAGAGGCTAAAAAAGCGAAGAAATCGGATTATACCCGAAGATTACCATTATTTATCGGTGAGATAAACGGGAAGGAAATTTACGTTGTTCCGGTTCGTGGAAAAGGACTTTGGGATGCCATATGGGGATTTATCGCCATGGATAAAACGATGACCATTCACGGAGTTTATTTCGACCACAAGGGAGAAACACCGGGACTAGGTGCTGTGATCAATCAACGTTTCTTTATGGATGATTTTGCAGGAGAGAGTTTTATGCTTAACGGCTCTTTCAAAGGTATTACTGTAACCAAAGGTAACAACGATCCAAAGAACTTAGATAAAACAGATCAAGAAGTAGATGCTTTGGCGGGGGCGACAATTACCGGAGACGGTTTGAGCGCTATGTTGAAAAAGGATATCAAGATGTATCTCCCTTACTTTAAAAAATTAAACGAACGATAGGATGAGATTATTATCTAAAAAAGACAGCAGGTTAATACTAGACCCATTAGCGGATAACAACCCGATTACCATTCAGGTATTGGGGGTTTGTTCTGCCCTTGCGATCACCGCACAGTTGAAACCATCAATAGTGATGGCGATCTCGGTAATTTTTGTATTGGGTATTGGGAATGTGGTGATTTCATTGTTGCGAAATATCATTCCATCGAAAATTAGAATCATTGTACAGCTAATCATTGTGGCAGCATTGGTAATTATGGTAGACCAAGTGTTGAAAGCGTTTGCTTATACATTGAGTAAAGAACTTTCTGTATTTATTGGTTTGATCATTACCAACTGTATTATTATGGGACGTTTTGAAGCCTTTGCATTGGGTAACGGGCCATGGCGTTCATTTCTTGACGGAGTTGGGAATGCCTTAGGTTATGGTGTGATCTTGATCATTGTGGGATTCTTCAGAGAATTATTAGGGTCGGGCACACTTTTCGGATTTAAAGTTTTAGGTGATTCTGTGGAAAAAACCGGTTTGTACGCCATTGGATACGAAAATAATGGTTTTATGGTATTGCCACCTATGGCTTTGATCGTAGTAGGAATCATTATCTGGGTTCAACGAAGTAGGAATAAAGAATTAATTGAAGAGCATTAAGTAGATATGATACAATAGATGTGAGAGGTAGGATGTAAGAAGTCTATAATCTAATGTCTATTATCTAAAATCTAGTATTATGGAGCATTTAGAATTATTTTTTAAATCGGTTTTTGTGGACAATATGGTATTTGCATATTTCTTAGGGATGTGTTCTTATCTGGCTGTTTCCAAAAAGGTAAGCACGGCTGTTGGGCTGGGAGCTGCGGTGATCTTTGTGTTAACAGTTACGGTTCCATTAAACTGGTTTTTAGATCAATATATATTGCAACCAGGTGCTTTGGTGTGGTTGGATGGAAATTCAGATACACCGGAATTGAGCGCCTATT
Source organism: Bacteroidota bacterium (assembly GCA_004356305.1). Classification (GTDB taxonomy): domain Bacteria; phylum Bacteroidota; class Bacteroidia; order Flavobacteriales; family Flavobacteriaceae; genus Aureisphaera. The sequence continues at coordinate 6,644 of SMXJ01000084.1, forward strand.
ACGGCTATGATCTCGGCTTTCTTTCTTTCATTTTATTTATTGCAACCATCGCTACCATGGTGCAACTGGTTGAGATCGTTGTGGAGAAATTTTCGCCTGCCTTGTATAATTCGCTGGGGATTTTCCTACCGTTGATCGCAGTGAACTGTGCCATTTTGGGAGGTTCCTTATTTATGCAGTCCAGAGAGATTGAAACGGCCTTACTGGCACTTAATTTTGGTTTTAGTAGCGGTATAGGGTTCTTCCTTGCCATTATTGCGATCGCTGCCATCCGAGAAAAGATTCGATATAGTAATGTTCCGGCACCCTTACGGGGGCTTGGAATTACCTTTATCATAACAGGATTAATGGCCATAGGGTTTATGAGTTTTGGTGGAATGCTTACTGCGGAGGATGAAGAAGAAGTTACAGAAGAAACCAAGACTGCGATCGATATTGAAGAAAAAATTGAAATAGATAATGAGACTGCGCAAGCAGAAGTTTCAGAAGTTAAAAATTAGACGATGTTTTTAGCATTAGACCCTTTTTGGGGAACCATTATTTTAACAGTTGGTGCATTTATGCTCCTTACGTTATTATTGGTGGCATTGTTATTATACACAAAACAAAAGTTGTCTCCTTCGGGTCCTGTTAAGATTACTATCAACGGCGAAAAAGTAATCAAGGTTGAGTCCGGAGGAACCTTGCTTTCTACCTTAGGAAACCATAAAATATTCTTACCATCGGCTTGTGGTGGTGGAGGAACCTGTATACAATGTGAGTGTCATGTGTTAGAAGGTGGGGGAGAAGCATTACCAACCGAAACACCCCATTTTAGCAGAAAGGAATTGAAAGAGGGTCTTCGTTTATCATGCCAGGTAAAAGTAAGGCAGGATATGAATATTCAAATTCCTGAAGAGATCTTCGGAATTAAAAAATGGGATGCTACTGTAGTCAGTAATTATAATGTGGCCTCCTTTATCAAGGAATTTGTTATACAGATTCCGGAAGACATGAATTACAAAGCAGGTGGATATATTCAAATTGAAATTCCGCCTTGTGAAATAAAATTCAATGATATCGACGTTACAGCCCACTCCGATGAACATGAAACTCCAGATAAGTTCCAGGAAGAGTGGGATAAATTCGGACTATGGCCTTTGATAATGAAGAATACCGAAATTGTTGAGCGAGCTTATTCTATGGCTTCTTATCCTGCTGAAGGGCGAGAGATAATTCTGAATGTACGTATTGCAACTCCGCCATGGGATCGTACAAAAAATCAATGGATGCAGGTAAATCCCGGAATCGCGTCGTCCTATATGTTTAATTGTAAAGAGGGGGATAAGGTTGTGATTTCAGGACCGTATGGTGAATTCTTTATCCATCCATCAGATTCTGAGATGTTGTACGTAGGCGGTGGCGCAGGCATGGCTCCAATGCGTTCACATTTATACCATTTGTTCAACACTTTAAAAACGGGGCGTACAGTGACCTATTGGTATGGGGGACGTTCAAAACGCGAATTGTTTTATATAGAACATTTCAGAAAAC
>SMXJ01000085.1 GCA_004356305.1 Bacteroidota bacterium
TAGAACCCATTGATATATTGCAGGACATGTACGATCAATTTCTAACTGTGACGGACTATGAATTGAAAAGTAAACTCAGGTTATACCCTAATCCCGTCATTGACGAGTTAATACTCAGCATAGACAACTCTGTGGTGTTGAAAGGTATTTCGGTGTATGATGTCAGTGGCAAACAAGTTATTCAACCGGATAATCTTGAAGTTCATGATCTTAAACAGAAATTAAATGTATCACATCTGCCAAGTGGTATTTACTTCTTAAAAGTGGCGACCAATGAAGGAATAACTTCGCTTAAATTTGTGAAACAATAATTTTCATTCGTTTAAAAAATATAAAAACCTGTCAGACATTGATAGGTTTTTTTTAGGCGAATGTTCTCGAATATTACAAGAAAGAAATGGAAAATATCTATTTTGTTGAATTAAATTACTCATCATGACCGACGCGAAAAAAGTTGGCGCATATATTGTAAAACACAAAAAATGGGGTGTTCAATTACAGCAATTACGGGATCTCTTTCACAAAACCGAACTCAAAGAAGAAGTAAAATGGGGAGCCCCCAGCTATTCGCTTAACGGCAAGTTGATAGCGGGCATGGCCGGCTTTAAAAATCATTGTGCCATTTGGTTTCATCAAGGGGTATTTCTGAAAGATCCGAACAAAAAACTCATAAATGCTCAGGAGGGAACTACCAGGGGTTTACGTCAATGGCGTTTTGAAGAGGGCGATACTGTTGAAGCAGATCTTGTACTTCAATACATCCGTGAATCGATTGAAAATAACCTTGCCGGCAAAAAAATTAAACCTCAACGTAAAAAGGGCGTAGTGATACCACCTTATTTGAAGGCAGCCTTTTCATCTAATTCAAAGTTTGAGAATGCCTTTCATCAATTAACACCAGGAAAACAGCGTGAGTACGCCGGTCATATCGGTGAGGCAAAACAAGAAGCCACAAAACAAAGTCGATTGGAAAAAATAATTCCTATGATCATTGAAGGAAAGGGTCTGCACGACAAATACAAAAACTGCTGACCCGGGCCTGATCATTTTTTGGGAATGATAGTTGATACTTCTTGGTTCTAAGTGTTAAGTTAACTCAGCACAAATCATTATTCTATTAATTAAAAATTCATTCTATGAAAACAGATCCTTACACCAAGACCATATTGACCATTATCGCGATTTGTTTAACAATCAATGCAGTGCAACAGCTGGATATTATTCCTTCGGTTTATGCTACAGAAGAAAACAAACATGCCACCTTAGATCTGGCACCATTCACCGAAATTATCGATGTTCGCATAGTCGACATCAATACCTATGATGAACTGAATGTAAACATAAAAAGTGTGGATACCTACGACGAATTAAAAGTGAATATAAAAAGTATCGATACCAGCGATGAATTGGACGTGAATATAAAAAGTATCGATACCAGCGATGAATTGGACGTGAACATCGATGAAATTGGTGGAATTTGGGTGAAATCCGGCGGTCCTATTCCGGTTACCATAAGACAGCAATAGTAATTATTGAATTGCCCTTACCGGATAGAAGAACGACTCTTTTTAAAGGGCCGAATGATCAACCTTGCGGCACGGTCGTATTTGATATAATTATAGGTCCAATTCAGGAATGTAACGGCGCGATTACGAAATCCCACCAAAAACCACAGATGTACGAACATCCATATAAACCAGGCGAAGGCTCCCGCAAAATGCATGTTCTTGACGTCAACAACAGCCTTGTTTCTACCAATTGTGGCCATGGTACCTTTATCAAAATAGGTGAAAGGGGTCATTTCCTTCCCTATTAATTGCTTCCGCAAATTTCTGGCAAGATGCCTACCTTGTTGAATAGCCGGCTGCGCAACTTGTGGATGCCCTTCGGGATATTTTGCAGTCGTCATAAATGCGATATCGCCAAGGGCAAAAATATGTTCGTACCCAATAATTCGGTTGAAAGGATCCACTTTGTAGCGGTTCATTTTATCCATCAAAGATTCTCCATCGATCCCAAGCACAGGTGCTCCCGTGACCCCTGCAGCCCAAATAAACGTCTCAGTTTCAAGATAACTGCCGTCATTTACCGTGACTCTGGAACCGTCATAATCGCTCACATAGGCATTTAAATGAATTATAACTCCCAGTTTTTCTAGAAACCGGTGTGCTTTCGTTGACGCGCTTTCGCTCATAAGAGACAACACCCGATTTGCCCCTTCCAATAAATGTACTTGCATTTCTTCTTCTCGAAGTGCCGGATAGTCGTTCACCAAAATTCCTTTACGGAATTCTGCCAAAGCACCTGCCAATTCAACTCCTGTAGGTCCTGCTCCCGCGATAACAAAATTCAAAAGACGCTTTCGCTGAAAAGGATCTTCAGTGAGATCGGCCTTTTCTATATTCTGAAGTATAAGACTGCGAATATTCAAAGCCTGAGGAATATTCTTCATGGGCATACTATAGTCTTCTATATTTTGGTTATTGAAGAAATTAGTTCTTGTCCCCGTTGCCAGAACCAAATGATCAAAGGATAAGTTACCGATCGAGGTTTGAACTTCGTTATTTTGAGTATCTATGTGTTCGACCTCAGCCAAACGGAAATGAAAATCTTTATTTTTTCTGAAAATCTTCCGAAGTGGATATGCTATAGAATCAGGTTCTAATGCCGCCGTTGAAACTTGATATAATAAGGGCTGAAATGTGTGATAATTATGACGGTCAAAAAGCACGATCTGCACGTTTGTCCTCTTCATTTTTTTGATAAAGCAAATGCCTGCAAATCCGCCACCCACAACAACAATTCTGGGTTTTTGGGTATCCGGAATATTCATAAATTTGTATTGTAACGCAAAATTACGACAACACGAGTCTAAAAGGGTAAAAAGTCGTTATTTTTATGAAATTTGTAACAAAACAAATCAGTAACCCACTAATCAAACAGCTAACGAAAAAACATTGACCAAAGAACTCGAACATAGTTTCGTAAACCAACTTGAGCAGAATCAAAACATCGTGCACAAAATATGCAGGTTATATACCAATAACAGTGATGCGCACAATGACTTGTTTCAGGAAATAACCATACAGTTGTGGCGTGCCTATCCTAAATTCAGGGGTGATTCTAAGTTTAGTACCTGGATGTACAGAGTGGCATTGAACACAGCAATTACCTTGTACAGAAAAAGCAAACGCAAGGTTAATACTCAAGATTTTGAAGGGGTGAGTTTTAAAATAGCATCTGAAGAATACGACAGTTCATATGAAGACCAATTGAATTTGATGTACGATGCAGTGAAAAAATTAAACGATATTGACAAGGCTTTGGTCTTCCTGTATTTAGAAAATAAGAATTACAAGGAAATCGCGACAACTCTGGGTATTACAGAAGTGAATTCCAGAGTAAAAATGAATCGAATAAAAGAAAAGTTAAGAATCATATTGAACCCATAAACCATGGATCAACTAGAATCATTAAAAAAAGAATGGCAATCGCAGGAACAAGATTTCCCCAAATTGACCTACAAGGACATTTATCCCATGCTACTGAAGAAGTCTTCTTCTATAGTCAAATGGATCGTTGTTATAAGCATATGCGAGATATCGTTTTGGACCCTACTTTCCTTTTTTATTCCTGAATCCAGCAAGGAATTTAATAACGAAATGGGATTGCAAACCACATTCCTGATCATCAATATCTTCAATTACGCTGTTGTTGTGGTATTCATCTATTTATTTTGGAAAAACTACAAAAAAATTCAAGTAACTAATTCTATCAAAACCCTTATGGGGAATATTCTGCGTACCCGAAAAACGGTCCATTACTTTGTGTATTATAACATTGGTATGGCAGCGATTTTGATGATTGGTATGAATTTGTATTACTATTTTAACAAAAAAACCTTAAGTACCATCCTTAGAAATGATGATAACTTTGGTAGCATGCCCGCGGAAACATTCATCGGTGTGAATATTATTGCCGGGATTATATTAATTGGTTTGCTGATACTGTTCTACTGGGTGATCTACGGACTTCTACTAAGAAGGCTGAAAAGAAATTACAAGGAGTTAAAAAAAATCGAAGAATAAAAGTTTATTAATATCTCCATTGCCTTTGTTGGTTTAACTCTGCTTCCTTTTTAAGTTCTTTCTGCGAAATTACTTTTAAGAACGAGGGATGCTGTTCAATGGCATATTCCAGTTTTTCTACAATTTGATCCATAGAATCATTCTCATAGTCAATATCCAATGGCTGTTTGATCTCCATGGATTGTAGGATTCCACGCTTTTTAATGCGCAATCCTTTTTTGTCGAATGAACGTCTAAATCCATCGATCACTATAGGGACCACTATGGGTTTGTTTTTCTTAATAATATGAGCTGTGCCTCTGCGTATGGGTTTCCAAGGTTTTGTAGTTCCCTGCGGAAATGTGATCACCCAACCATCTTTCAAGGCCTTAGAAATGTTACTAACGTCACTCATTTTCACTTGCCGGTTTATATCTTTCCCCTCTGATCTCCAGGTTCGTTCAATACTCACCGACCCCGCGTAGGCCATTATTTTTGCAAACAACCCGGCTTGCATGGTCTCTTTCGCCGCGACAAAATATATGTTGAGTTTGGGTTTCCACAGATAACCTATGTTCTTTATACTGTCAGTTCTTCCGCTTAAGCTGGCGTTGAAAACATGGAACATCGCTACTACATCGGCAAAATAAGTCTGGTGATTGGAGACGAACAGGACATTAGTATCCGGAAGATCTTTGATGATCTCACTGCCTTCAATTTTTAGTTGGTTAAAGCCCTTGAATCGACGGTGGGTAATAGCCCCCATAATTCTAATAAGCCAACATTTTAAAAACAGTATATGTCCAAATGGATTTTCCTTAAAAAGCCCCATAAAGTATCGATTGTCCCGATCATGTTATCTCGGTAAGCATCCGGATTACAAAATCGGGTGGTAAAGATACTAAAATAAATAGCCCGATTCAATTGTTGTAGGATTTCATTTAATTAATTGAAGGCCATTAAAATAGCTGTTAAACGCAATATTTATGCCTTAATCATACCGTCAATTCGATCAAATTTGCACCTAAATAACGGCTAATCGAGACCGATCCTTCAATCCTTCGCCAGACCTTAGCGATTGCCTGAAATTGAACTTTCGGTGAAACCAATTAAACCACCTGCTTCAGGATAACCCGAATCTCATTGAGCATCATGGCCGTGGCACCCCAAACAACATGTCCCTGCAAATGAAAAGCGGGAACCTGTATATTCTTCGCATAGCTGGTATTCAAGGATTGTGTAGTCTTAACGGCATCATTTAAGAACTCGTCTAAGGGAACTTCAATTATTGCTTCTACTTCGTTTTCATCCGGAATGAACTGCGGCGTCTTTGAAGTTATTCCCAGAAATGGTTGTACAAAAAAATTGCTGGGTGGGATGTAGATCTCGGTGAGTTGTTTGATTATAGAAATGTCTGCGACAGGAATCCCTACCTCTTCTTCGGTTTCGCGAAGGGCAGCATCGAGCGGGGAAGCGTCATTTGTTTCAACCTTTCCTCCCGGAAAACCTATTTGGGCAGAGTGAACACCTTTATATGCTTTACGCAAGATCAAGATGAGGTGTGTTTCACCTTCCGAAGACGGGTAAAATAAACAGAGAACGGCTGCCTGTTTGGCTGTTTTCATCTCACGAGCTTTCCGTTTTAATTCGAGTAACCGCTCCATGGGAGCCATTTTCAGATGAAAGGCCTCGCCGGGAAGCTCCAAATTTTTTACTTTTACAATTCGTATTGA